>CBDUYP010000060.1:0-6358 GCA_965371485.1 uncultured bacterium | reverse complement strand
GCTCACAAACGGTGTCCGATCTGGGGTTCCCGTGCACCGTTGGGGCCCCCGCGCCCCCCCCGCGGGGGGGGGGGCTGGGGGGGGCCCCTACCGGCCGGCATTCCGATTACGGCTGTCTTGGGTGACCAGCAGGCCGCGCTTTACGGACAGGGTTGTTGGGCGCCGGGCACGGTAAAAAATACTTACGGTACAGGATGCTTTGTTGTTTTAAACACCGGGAAGAAATTAGTAGGGGCGAACGGCCGTTCGCCCCTACTAACGACGATTGCCTGTGACGAAAGAGGCAATCCGGTTTACGCGCTGGAGGGTTCTATTTTTATCGCCGGGGCCGTGGTTCAGTGGCTGCGCGATGAGTTGAAATGTCTCAAGACGGCTGCAGATTCCCAAAAAGCGGCTGACAGTGTGCGTGACACGCACGGCGTGTATTTTGTTCCCGCCTTCACGGGTTTGGGCGCGCCGTACTGGGACAGTCAGGCGCGGGGTTTGATTACGGGATTGACCCGGGGCGCCAACAGGAAACATATTATTCGTGCGGGCCTGGAATCCATTGCGTACCAAACTCGGGATGTTTTTGATGTGATGCAAAAAGAATCCGGCACGAGGATTCGCGAACTTAAAGTCGATGGCGGTGCCTGCAAGAATAATTTTCTCATGCAGTTTCAAGCGGACATTCTTAAGTGCAGGATTACCAGGCCCAAGGTGGTGGAATCAACGGCCCAGGGCGCGGCATTTTTGGCCGGCGTGACCGTCGGCTTGTGGAAAGGGAAACAGGATTTAACAAAATTGCACAAGAAGGATAAAACCTTTCATCCCCGCATGCGCCCCGATCAAAGAAAAAATTTGTACCGCGGATGGATTAAGGCTGTCGGGCAGGCAAGAGGTTGCAATGCCGGATAGAGTGGCGTTTTCTCAAAAGCCGTACGATCTTTTGGTCATCGGCGGGGGGATTAACGGGGCCGCGATTGCAAACATTGCCGCTGACAATGGATTTAAAGTTGCCTTGGTTGAAAAAGGTGACTTTGCCGGCGGGACGTCGAGTAAATCCACCAAATTGATTCACGGCGGATTAAGGTACCTGGAACATTTCGAATTCGCCCTGGTCCGGGAATCCTTAAAAGAACGTTTCATCCAACTTCAAAACGCCCCGCATCTTGTCAAGCCTTTGGAATTTGTCCTTCCCGTTTACAAAACAGACAGCCGGCCGTTCTGGATGATCAAGCTGGGGGTTTGGTTTTACGACATTTTAGGTAAGGGCGAACGGCCGCCTGTCCCCGATAGGGGGTTCGCCCCTGCGTTCCAACGGCACCGTTTTCTGAGCGCTAGTGAAACCCGGTTTCACGCCCCAGGAATTAAAAAAGAAGGGCTTCTCGGCGGGGTAACGTACTGCGACGCGCAGATGGATGACGCGCGTCTTTGTCTGGAAAATGTTTTAAGCGCGAAAGCCAAGGGCGCGGATGTTGCCAACTACGTCGAGGCCTGTTCTTTCTTAAAAGAAAACGGCAAGGTCGTGGGCATTCAGGCTCGGGATGTTTTAGGAAAGGCCGGGGCGCGTCGTGACACAGGCGTAAAAAATGGCGAGACCGCCGGGACCGGTGAAACCGGCGAAACTGCCAGGCCGGGTTTTTTTGAAATCAGGGCCAAACGTGTTGTCTGCGCCGTCGGTCCCTGGACGAACCGATTGTTGAAGATGGAAAATCCCGCGGCAAAGAAAAGAATCCGGGCAACCAAAGGGATTCACATTGTTTACAAAAAACAGATCTCGGACAAAGCAGTGCTGCTGCAGACACAAAAAAACAGCCGGATCTTTTTTGTCATCCCGTGGGGGGAACATTCTCTCGTTGGGACGACAGACACTGATTTCTCCGGCGACCCTGACAACGTTAAAGCTGACGACGAAGACATCCGTTATTTATTTGAAGAAGCCGCGCGGTTTTTTCCGGACATCACATTTCAGAAAGAAGATATCATTACGACCTTTGCCGGATTGCGGCCTTTGGTACACGCCCCAGGCGACCCCTCCCTCGTGTCGCGTAAGTATTTGATTGAAGAGGTTTATTACGGAGTTGTTTATGTTACGGGAGGAAAATATACCATTTACCGTAAGATGGCCGAAGAGTGTGTCAGGAAGGTTTTGAAAGTCAAAAAGATGAATCCGTGGTGCGGGGTTTACGGCAGTGAAATTCCGGGTAAACCTGCTGGTTTACCTGAAATTTCAGATGCCGCGGAAAAGTATGGCGTGGATCAAGAGGTTGTTGATTATTTGAAATCAAAATACGGCAGTCGTTATTGCGATGTTCTTGAATTAACATGCCAGCCGGTAGGGGCGAATAATCATTCGCCCCTACAAGAAAGAATTTGTTCATGTTCCCCCGCGATTGCCGCGCAGATTGTTTATTCCATTCAAACAGAAATGGCGTGTACGTCTGACGATATTATCTGGCGCCGCCTGGGATTAGGCTACCGGGAATGCAAAACAGGAAACTGTAGGAAACGGATCGAGAAGTACGTACCTTGTACGTACAAGGTACGTACTTAGAAATTAGAAATAGGGTAGAAATAGGGAACAGCGCCCTATTTTAAGAAGTATATACCTTGTATATACAAGGTATATACTTAAGAATGTACGTACACATGTACGTACATTGAAAGTTGCAGATGGAAGAAAAATTTTTACAACGCCTGCTGCATATCACGCAAAAAGGGGGAGAGATTGCCCTTGATTTGATACAGGATAGTAGCCCTACCTTGAAGGCGGATGATTCTGTTTTGACAAAAGCGGATACGGCTGTCTCGCGTCTTGCTCGGGAGTCCTTGCAAGATCTGCTGAGAACAAAAGATCATTTCTTAATCGACGAGGAAGATGAGAAGAACGGGGAATTTTTTGATCAGTCCATTCTTGAATCAAGCCCTTTTGCATGGATCATCGACCCCATTGACGGGACAAGGAGTTTTTCCAACCGCATGCCGCTTTATGCCGTTTCAATCGGATTGTTAAAAGAATTGAAGCCGTGGATGGGTGCTGTTTTCTTTCCGGCCTTCGGAGAACTGTTTTATTGCGACGGCAAACAATCCTTTTTTGTGAAGAATGCTTTTACAAAGAACGAGATAAAGTCAACCGTCACCCCGGTTCATCAGCCCATTACACAGAAATCACTGTTTCTCGGGAATGACACTTTGATCGAGAGATTTTCGTGGGATTTTTCTTTTTGTCATCTCATGATGTCTTCGTGCGCGGCCGTTGACCTGTGCTGGCCGGCGATCGGACGGGGAGAGGGGTGTTTTTTCAACTCCAATGTGTGGGACTTTGCCGGATCCTGGCCTATCTTTTTATCGGCAGGGCTTAACTTGCGTTCCCTGTCAACGGGCCAACCCATCGACCGCATTCACGTTGACTTATTTCAGGGAAAAGGCTCGCGCCTATGGAAACTGCGCGAGCCCCATATCCTTTCCTCGGAAACGAATTTTTCCTTAATCAAGGACAGGATAACGTCGAAAGAATTAAAGTAAGGAGGGGATACGATGAAACAGCGAACTTTGCATCTAAATCCTTTGGTGTACTTATTGATTACAGCTTTGTCGGTATTTGTCGCCGAGGGATTTGTCATGCTTCTTTTTTACAGGTTCGCGGATTTTCTTCATTCTTTCTCTCCCCAAGCAATCGGGATTTTTGATTCGGTTTTGGTTACGGCCATAACTTTTCCGATATTGTATCTTCTGTTATTCCGGCCGTTAATCCTGGAAATCAAATCCCGCAATCAGGCCCAGCGAGAACTCACAGAATCGATTCAAGATCTCCGGACGACACACGAGGAACTTATGCAGTCTGAGAAATTAGCCTCCATCGGCCAGTCGACGGCCAAGATTGTGCATGATCTTAAAAATCCTTTAGGAATCATCTTGCAGGGCACGGACATGTTGGCACGACAGCGATATCCGAATAAAAAAGCACGGGACGAAGCGTTAACGGTGGTTCAAAGCGCCATCATCAGGCAGAACAAAATTATATCAGGATTGTTAGATCTTTCGAAACCGATGTCTTTACAGGCAGGCCGTTATGAGATGAGCCGGCTTATGGATGAGGCGATGGATCTTGTGGAGAAACAACATGCTCTTTCGCACATTGATATTATTAAAGACTTTACGGGTGAAACAACAGCGGTTCTTGTCGACGAAGAGCGGATGAAAGAAGTCATGATCAATCTTCTGTCCAATGCTGTGGATGCCATGCCGCAGGGAGGAACGTTAACACTAAGGATATATACCAAGCGGTTTGGCAAGGCCGGCAGAAATGTCGGGAGTCGATCATCGGATTTTTTTCATGTTGGGGAGACAGCACTTGTTTGTGAAGTGGAAGATACAGGAGAAGGCATACCGTCTGAGAATTTAGACAAGATATTCGATCCATTCTTTACGACAAAAGCGAAGGAAAAAGGAACAGGGCTGGGATTAGCCATTGTCCGATCTATTGTTAAAAGTCACAATGGGCATATTGATATTGAAAGCCGGCAAGGGGAAGGGACGATTGCGCGTCTTACTTTACCGTTAGCTGAGTCAATGGCCTGAAAATAATGTCATGGCTTATTTGAATGCGCTAAATGCTCTGAATGCTCTTGACAAAAAGACGCGCAATGATATAGTCATGAGGGCTTGCGGGTTGAGCCATCTTTCCTTCAGCAATCTCTCTTAAGTTTTTAAAGGTACATGAAGTCTGCGATTTTATATTTGGAAGACGGGACGAGTTTTACAGGCCAATCTCCCACCGCCACCGTCGGGGAAACTGCAGGAGAAGTTGTCTTTAATACCGCGATGAGCGGTTATCAGGAAATCTTAACCGACCCCTCTTATGCCGGCCAGATCGTGACCATGACCTATCCTTTGATCGGGAATTACGGTGTCAACGAGGAGGATGTCGAGTCTTCCAAAATTCACGTTAAAGGATTTGTCGTCAAGGAATTCTGCCGCACCCATTCAAATTTCCGCGCCACCAAGAGCCTTATCCAATATTTAGAAGAAAATCACATTATCGCCATTGAAGGGATTGACACCCGGGCTCTAACCCGTCATCTGCGGGATTTTGGTGCGATGAAAGGGATCATTTCCACGGAGGATTTTGACAAAAAGAGCTTGGCAGCAAAGCTTAAGAAGATCCCTGCCATGGAGGGAAGCGATTGGGTGAAAGAAGTGACCACGAAAAAGAAGTATGTCTGGGAGCAGGGCAAGCAGGAGGCAAAGTATAAGGTTGCGGCGATTGATTGTGGGATTAAGTTTAATATTTTGCGGATACTGACGGATTTGGGCTGTGAGGTCCACGTATTTCCGGCGCATTCTTCGGCTCAAGATATTAAGGCCATTGAACCCGACGGGATTTTTGTTTCCAACGGCCCCGGAGATCCGGCAGCGGTTTCGTATGTCATTGATACCCTGAAGGAATTCTTCGGTGAGACTCCTGTTTTTGGAATTTGTCTCGGACATCAAATGCTGGGGCTGGCTATGGGAGGGAGAACCTATAAATTGAAATTCGGACATCATGGCGCCAACCATCCTGTTAAGGATTTGTTAAATAACAGAATAGGAATCACGTCGCAAAACCACGGATTTTGCGTTGATTTTAAAAGTTTAAATGAAGCAGACGTCGAGATGGCGGATGTCAATCTCAATGATCATACTGTCGAGGGAATCCGTCATAAAAAGTATCCGGTTTTTTCCGTGCAACATCATCCTGAGGCAGCCCCGGGTCCCCGCGACGCGCAGTATCTTTTTAAACATTTTGTCACAATGATGGAGAAGAATAAAACCGATTCCCATGCCGCGGCGTAACGATATAAAAAAGATTTTGCTTCTCGGTTCCGGGCCGATTGTTATCGGTCAGGCCTGTGAATTTGATTATTCAGGGACACAGGCCTGTAAGGCCTTGAAAGAGGAAGGCTATGAAATTGTTCTGGTCAACTCCAACCCGGCGACGATTATGACGGATCCGGAATTTTCCGACGCGACATATATTGAACCTTTGACGCCGGAATTTATTGAATACATTATTAAAATCGAGCGCCCGGACGCGATTTTGCCGACGATGGGCGGACAGACGGCCTTGAATATTGCCATGCAGCTTTGTGAAAACGGTGTTTTAAAGAAGTACAATGTCAAAATGCTGGGCGCTGATTATGAAGTTATAAAGAAGGCCGAAGACCGCAAGGCCTTTAAAAAGGCTGTCCTGAAGATCGGCCTTGATGTGCCCGAGAGTTCCTTTGCCCATAATATGAATGAGGCCGGAAAGGTTGCCAAAAAGATGGGGTATCCCCTTGTTATCCGGCCGTCCTTTACCCTCGGCGGGACAGGGGGCGGGATTGCCCGGAACGAT
>CBDUYP010000059.1:0-6520 GCA_965371485.1 uncultured bacterium | reverse complement strand
AAAGAAGCGCGGCACGGGCCAACTCTTGGGCCAACTGAAGTTCCGTCGAATCACTGTACTCCTGAAACAAACGTGTGCCGCCATCATATTGTTTTTTATGATAAAGATGCAGCGCCGCCATAACGACCCAGGCATTTTCACCGGCAACCGGCTTCCAATCCTCCCAATGCACGGTCGGCCATGTGGGAAAACCTTCAAATCGTCTTTTTCCGTCAAGCGGATCTTCGGTATTATAATTACCGTTGGCATTGATAATACGATAAATGAATCCTCTTTTCCCTTTTTCCGACGTGTCCGAAGAAACAGCCTCAGGATTCTTTGGATCATAAACAAAATTATTCCCGGCATACCCGGCACGGATATTGATCAAATCACCCACCCGCCCATTCCAATACGTCTCAAGAGGCAATGCAGCCATCTCCAGATTCTCAGCCCCGCCGATCATGGTCAGGACAATTTGTCCCACAGCCCCGTCATAAACAACCAATCCCTCCTCCACAATCATGCGCTCAATAATGCCGGCAACAGAATCAGCATCCCCCATCTCTCCATAAACAGCGGGTTTCTTCTTGGAAGGAATCTGAAAACTTAAAGGAAGCTGTGTTTTTGTGCTGATATTTGACTTGATCCAATTCATCAGTTTCGCATCAAGAACATACGGCTGGGCTTCGCATAATCCGGAAACCATACCGATTTGACCCAAGATCAATAACCCGAGACAGATACCTTTGACCATGCCCTACCTCCTGATTGCGGTAGGGCAGCAATAAAAAGCCCTTCAAAGGATATGAAGGGCGATACAAATTTAACGTAACTATCTGAAACCTATTCAGTTACGGCAGCCAGACAACCTTTTCTCGCCATTTGGCGAGGCTTAAGGTTCACGGCTTTGTGCCCTACCCTTTCGAGTAGTTTACCTTTTAGATTGTCAAGATTTCTTCTCCGAGAGGCCAGTGCCTCTGCTGACTACACTGTAAGCATAACATATTTAGAGGGGGGATTTCAAGGTAGCGCTTTCAGAAAGTAAAAATAAATGTTAAAATAATAGTGCCTGAGAAGCAGAAATAAGTCAGAAAAAAGCTGTCTTCGACTATTTGTTCTTATCGACATTTAAAGTAAACTTTGAATGATAATGGATACCGTTAACACGCCATATATTAATACCATTCACAAAAGCAAACAGCCTCCTTATCCCGGAGACAGGGACATTGAACGCCGCATTAAGAGCATCATCCGCTGGAATGCCATGGCCATGGTGGTCCGGGCCAATCGTGCCGAGGCCGGCATCGGAGGACATATCTCAACCTTTGCCTCGGCAGCCACATTACTTGAGGTCGGATTTAATCATTTCTTCCGGGCAAGAACAGAGGATTTTTGCGGAGACCTTGTTTATTTTCAGGGGCACGCCTCTCCCGGAATATATTCCCGCGCCTTTTTGGAAGGCCGTTTGACGGAACAACATCTGGAAAATTTCCGCCGTGAATTAAAGGAAGGCGGAGGCCTTTCCTCCTATCCGCACCCGTGGCTTATGCCGGACTTCTGGCAATTCCCGACGGTATCGATGGGCATCAGCCCCATAACAGGTCTTTATCAGGCCCGTTTTATGCGGTATCTCGAGGATCGCGGCCTCAAGGCAAAGGATGATGCAAAGGTCTGGGTCTTTATAGGCGACGGGGAAACTGACGAACCCGAATCTCTCGGAGCCATCACCATGGCCTCGAGAGAAGGATTAGACAATCTCATCTTTGTCATCAATTGCAATCTGCAAAGACTTGACGGGCCCGTAAGGGGAAACGGAAAAATCATTCAGGAATTAGAAGCTATTTTCCGCGGAGCAAAGTGGAATGTCATCAAGGTCATTTGGGGAAGTGACTGGGATCCGCTTTTAGAACAGGATACCGAGGGGCTTTTGGCTAAACGCATGAATGAGGTCGTTGACGGCCAGTACCAGAAATATTCTGTTGAATCCGGCGAATATATCCGGCAGGATTTCTTTGGAACCGACCCCCTGCTTCTTGATATGGTCCAGGATCTTTCTGACAAGCAATTGCAAAGATTAAGACGGGGCGGACATGACCCTCAAAAGGTTTATGCGGCCTACAAGGCGGCTGTTGATTTTCGGGACGCGCCCACGGTTATTCTTGCCAAAACGATTAAAGGGTACGGACTCGGGGAAAGCGGCGAAGGGAAAAATATAACCCATCAGCAAAAAAAACTCAACGAAGAAGAATTAAAGCAATTCCGTACACGGTTTAATATCCCTGTTTCTGACGCGGATGTCGCTGATGCCCTCTTCTACAAGCCGCCGGAAGATTCCCCGGAGATGAAGTATCTGCATGAACAAAGAAAGGCCTTGGGAGGCTATCTTCCCTCCCGCCGGACAAAAAATCAACCTTTGAAAACACCTGATGAAGATTTATTCAAAGAATTTCATGAGGGAACAGGTGAACGCGAAGTTTCAACAACCATGGCCTATGTCCGCATTCTTTCCAAACTTTTAAAAGATAAGGACATAGGCAAATTCATCGTCCCGATCATTCCTGATGAGGCCAGGACGTTTGGCATGGAAGCCCTTTTCCGCCAATGCGGGATCTATTCTCATGTCGGACAACTCTATGATCCGGTTGACTCACACAGTCTGCTTTATTACAAAGAAACGACAGACGGTCAAATTCTCGAGGAGGGCATTAATGAAGCCGGGGCCATGTCATCGTTTATTGCCGCGGGAACAGCCTATTCAACGCAAGGGATCAATATCATTCCTTTTTACATTTATTATTCCATGTTCGGTCCGCAGCGTGTCGGTGACCTTATCTGGGCTGCAGCAGATTCCCGGTGCCGGGGATTTCTGATCGGAGCCACGTCCGGACGGACAACCCTTAACGGAGAAGGGCTTCAACATCAGGACGGACACAGCCATGTCTTGACGTCAACCGTGCCGAATCTTGTTTCATACCATCCGGCCTTTGCCTTTGAGTTGGCTGTCATCATCCGTGAAGGCATTGACCGCATGTATGAAAAGCAGGAAAGCATCTTTTTTTATTTAACCGTAGGCAATGAAAACTATGCCATGCCTTCTATCCCTGCCCACTGCAAAGAAGGCATCCTGAAAGGTATGTATAAGTTCAGGCCTTCGGCAAAAAAAGATACCGGCCGGCGAGCCGACAGGCGCGCGCAACTTTTTGGAAGTGGCTCAATTCTCAATCAGGTTTTAGAAGCCCAGAAAATATTGGAAGAAACGTATGATGTATCCGCGGATGTCTGGAGTGTGACCAGCTATACGGAACTCCGTCGCGAGGCCCTTGATGTCCAGCGCTGGAACATGCTTCATCCCACACAAGAGGCAAAAGTCCCTTACCTGACACAATGTCTCGGAAACGGGGAAAGTGTTTACACCGCTGCCTCAGATTGCATGAAGACACTTCCCGATGCCATCGCCAAATGGATCCCGGGCAGGTTGGTTTCTCTGGGGACCGATGGTTTCGGCCGCAGTGAAAGCCGCGGGCGCCTGCGGGATTTCTTTGAAATTGATGCGAGACATATTGTTTTTGCAACCCTCGGTTCCCTTTACAGGGAAAACAAGATTACGGATGAAATCATGAAACAGGCTGCCGGGGATTTAGAAATCAATCCGGGCAAGTTAAATCCCATGATTTCTTAAAATCGTCTCATAAAAAGGAGCCATCGTGATAGAATTTAAATTGCCTGAATTAAGTGAAGACATTACATCAGGGAATGTTGTTAAGATTATTGTTTCTGCCGGTGACACGGTCACAAAAGATCAAACCCTTTTAGAACTCGAGACAGACAAGGCGACCATTGATATTCCCTCTCCCTGCGACGGGATCATTAAAGAAATCTGCATCAAAGAAGGCGAAGATATCGAGATCGGACAGGTCATGGTAAAAATCGAAACCTCATCGCAAGCGCCGACGCAGAGTGAACCCGCAAAACAGGTCGATACGCGTGAACCTGTTGCCCCGGTGTCCGGTCCCCCGCAGGCGCGGCCTCTTCCAGACTTTTCCAAATGGGGCACCGTTGAACGCAAGGCCATGAATTCCATACGAAAAAAAACCGCTCAGCATTTAAGTTTCTGCCAGACAACCATCCCTCCGGTTACGCAATTCGACAAGGCCGACATTACCGAACTTGAGGAATTACGCAAACGTCATTCCACAGTGGAGCGCAAATTGACCATTACCCCCTTCCTCCTAAAAGTCCTGGCCTCGGCCCTTAAAACATTTCCGCAATTCAATGCCAGCATTGACATGGCCGCAGGGGAAATCATCTACAAAAAATACTTCCATATCGGTGTTGCTGTTGACACCGACAAGGGACTCATCGTTCCTGTCATAAAAGATGTTGATAAAAAAGGTATCCTGGCTCTATCGGATGAACTTACCCAAACAGCTGAAAAGACCCGGAATCAAAAAATATCTCCGGAGGAATTGCAAGGGGGCTGCGCGACCCTCACGAATTTAGGCGGGATCGGAGGAACACATTTTACACCCATCGTCAACTGGCCGCAGGTTTGCATCCTGGGGATATCCCGTGCGGCATGGGAGCCGCATTATACGGACAAACTCTGTTCCCCCCGCTTCATGCTTCCCCTTTCTTTATCCTATGATCACCGCATTATTGACGGTGCCGACGGCGCGCGTTTTCTGCACTGGGTGACCGAGGCCATTAAACAGCCTTTTTTATTAGAGATGGCATAAGGGTCGAGTGCTTTGATGTCCACTGCTCAACAACCTTGATTTATGATTTCTTTTTTGCTATCTTGTGAAAGATGCGTCTGCTTTTGTCTAACCATTCTTCCCGTTACTCGAAATATATACCTCCCCTTGTATGTTTCCTGTTTTCCTTATGGGCCCTGTTTTTAAGATTTAAGGCCACATTTGAACGAACGTTATGGAATGATGAGGTTTATCAACTCCTCAGAACAACCGGGCCTTTTAAACAAGTCTGGCTGAGAAACCTTTATGGAGATTTCTCATATTTTCCCGGAGATTATATTTTAACCTACCCCTTCATCAAACTTTTCCTCGGGCAAGAACATCTGCAAAACGATATCATGGCCTTCAATGCAGCCAAATGGGGTTTGCTCATACCCCATATTCTGGCGACCCTCTTAGGATTTTATTTCCTCTATTTAATCTGCCGGCGATACTTTAAGACAATCTGGGGATACGTGGTTGCCTTTACGGTCGTTTGTTTTAACCCTATCCTCATTTTCCACGCCTTTGAATTCAGGACATATGCGTTTTTACCGACCCTGATTCTGGCCAGTTTTTATTCAATAGATGTCCTCGTTTCGCAATACAGCAGCCTTCGTAAGATTCAAAAAGTATTCATCGGCCTTTTCTTATTGTTTGTCTCTTGTTTTCATCTCTTTGGTATCCTGGTCCTCGCAGTATGTACCCTTTATGTATTGATTGTTTATGCTCATTGCCCTCCCACCATCAATCATTCGGCAAGGCGTTTACAGAATAGATACCTCAATTTAATTCATCTTCCCGTATTCAGGTTTCTTATCTTCATTTCTGTGGCCGCGACGTTCTTATGGTTGTGGTATGTCTGCCTTGCCCCCCTGCAGGAAGGTAAAATACATTTCTCGCCCCAGCTCGTTTTTAAGGACGGATTAATTCCTAATCCCCTGACTGACTTTATCGGGTTTATAGGGAGTATTTTTATCACACACCTGATCGGTGATAACAAATTATCCTTCCTTTTATTAGGCATGCCGGCAGCCTTTTTGCTGCCGAATAACGACAAACTGAAACAGATTGGTTTTTTTCTTCTGTGTATCGTTTTGAGCATTGCCTTGGTACTCTTTGCTGTTCTTTGGAAGCAATATATGTTCCTCCCCCGGCAATTTATTTGGGCTATCCCGTTTTTCGCATTTCTTTTGGGGTGGTGTTGTGATGCCTTTATACAAAGTAAACCTCAAAAACCGGGATTTCTGAACATATGTTTATCAGGCGCAAAAATCGCATTCATCATGAGTCTCCTCGTTTTTTTAGCTTTCCAAATAAATGATTTACGCCACACACGCCTCATATCCGCCGAACAAAGAATAGCTAAGGATCGGAAAACTATCCTGTCTTTATTCCGGGCCTTAAATCCTGAACCCATTGCATATTTATTTGACGTCACAGAAGGATCGCAACCTCTGAATAAAGAGAAGGTAAATCAATATAAAATTTATTATGCAAATATCATTACAAAAATCCCCGACTCCGCCGGCGCCTTTGGTATGTTAGGGCATTGTTATTACTTTTTAGGAGAAAATGATGCGGCTATTGCCGCTTTTCGCAAGGCCATTCAATTAGAACCTCATTTCTTCTGGTTTCATCAGAACTTAGGGATACTCCATTTTAAAAATGGCAACTATTCTCTGGCCTCAAAAATATTCCAAAAAGCCCTTAAAATAAAGCCAGATGATAATATAAAATTTTTATTCTCCTCAAAGGCTTATCTTCCTCTGGTCATACATCTCGGGAGGAACCCAGCCCTCATA
>CBDUYP010000058.1:0-6578 GCA_965371485.1 uncultured bacterium | reverse complement strand
GTGCAAATAATATGCAAATAGATTTCAAGTATAACATCTCTTGTCGGGTTGTCAATAGCTAACATCAAGCAGGCACAGGCCTTTGGACGCAGCAGTGGCAGGGGCTGAGGATCTGTTTTTTTCCTTTAGAATTTTGCGGATACTTCCCTTGGGCAATTTGCCTGTTCCGACAGCGAGTAGCGTACCGACGATATTGCGCACCATTTTGTAGAGGAATCCGTTGGCCTCTATGCGGATGTAGATGTAATCGTCATGCTTGAGGATTTTTATGGCATGAATCGTGCGAACTGTATTTTTGTCTTTTATGGTGTTACGCTCTGCGGGATTCGCGGCCATAAAGGAACGGAAATCTTTGCGTCCGACAAGGCTTTTGCTTTCTTCCTGCATCGCCTTAAGATTTAAGGTATGCGGAAAATGCAGGCAGGAGTGCCTTTTGACAGCACTGCGGCTTTGCCGGTTAAGAATGCAATAGCGGTAGGTTTTTCTCTTGGCACTGTATTGAGCGTGAAAGTCGTCTGGAACCTCGCTGGATTCAAGAACCGCAATATCTTCGGGGAGATTGGCGTTAAGGGCATTAAGCATTTCGGCTGTCGGCATACCCTGACGGGCACAGGTAGGTGAGGTTGTCTTAAAATGCGCCACCTGTCCCAGCGCATGAACACCGCTGTCTGTTCTCCCGGAACCGATAAGCCGGATTTTTTTCTTAAAAATTGTCTTTAATGCCTTCTCTATCTCTCCCTGAACGGTCCTCTTGCGCTGGTCCTGGACCTGCCACCCACTAAAATGCGTGCCATCGTACTCGATGGTGAGTTTGATATTTCTCATAAAGTCTATCGTGTTAATTCTTCGGCAATTTGGATGGCGTTTAAGGCAGCGCCTTTGCGGAGGTTGTCGGAGACAATCCAGAGGTTAAGGCCGTTGGTAACGGTTTTATCTTCGCGGATACGGCCGACAAAGGTATCATCTTTACCTTCGGCGTCGAGCGGTAAGGGATACTTATTGTTCGCCAGGTCATCAATAACTTGAACCCCTGCCGCATGGCTTAACAATTCAACCGCCTTCTCGCGTGAAATCTTCTTTTCTGTCTCAATGTTCACGGATTCCGAATGCGCGCGGATGACCGGCACGCGGACACACGTTGCCGTGACCTTAATGGTGTCATCACCCATGATTTTTTTGGTTTCATCGGTCATCTTGATCTCTTCTTTTGTGTAGAGATCGTCTCCCGGGGCATCAATGTGCGGGATGAGATTATGGGCGATTTGATATTGGAATTTTTCAACATCCTTTTTCCCGGACAGTTGATCCTTGAGTTCCGATATTCCCTTGGCTCCGGCGCCGGAAACCGATTGATACGTTGAAACAACGACGCGTTTTATTTTTCCAAAATCATGGAGGGGTTTCAGGGCAACGACCATCTGAATCGTCGAGCAGTTGGGATTGGCGATAATGCCTTTATGTTTTTTGATGTCCCGGACATTGACCTCGGGGACGATTAGCGGGACGCCGGGATCCATACGAAATTGGCTTGTGTTATCAATGACAACCGCACCGGCCTTAACAGCCAAAGGTGCAAATTCTTTGCTGAGGGCAGCCCCTGAGGAGAACAGAACGATATCAATTCCTTTAAAAGAATCAGGAGTTAACTTTGTGATCTTGATCCCGTCGATCTGCTCGTTTTGCCCTTCCTGGATGCTTGAGGACAAAAGACGCAGTTCATCGCACGGAAAGCTACGCTCTTTCAGGATTTTATACATTTCCTGCCCAACGGCTCCACGGATACCCACGATAGCAATATTATATTTTTTCATAGGTGTTCAACGACCAAATCCCCTACCTCAGAGGTAGAGAAACCCATCTTGCCGGCGGCGAGGTCATTCAGTTTTGTCCTGACCACGGTTTTTACAGAGGTTTCGATCATGGTTGCTGCTTTGTCTTCGTTTATTTGACGAAGAAGCATGGCAAGGGCACATATCGCCGCAAGAGGATTAATAACGTTTTTACCGGTATACTTCGGCGCGGAACCCCCGATAGGCTCAAACATCGACACCCCTTGCGGGTTGATATTGCCTCCGGCGGCCACACCCATGCCTCCCTGAATCATGGCACCCAGATCGGTGATGATATCCCCGAACATATTGTCTGTCACAATGACGTCAAACCACTCCGGATTTTTGACAAACCACATGGTTGTGGCATCAACGTGGGCATAATCGGTTTTGATCTCTGAATATTCTCGGGCGACTTCATGAAAGGTTCTCTCCCAAAGGTCCCAGGCATAGGTGAGGACATTCGTTTTTCCACATAGAGTCAGTTGCTTTCTCTTCCCATACTGTTTTGTGTATTCAAAGGCATAACGGATACAGCGCTCAACTCCTTTGCGGGTGTTGTAGGAGATTTGGGTGGCAACCTCATCGGGGGTTCCCTTATCTTTAAATTCTCCCATTCCTTTATAAAGGCCTTCAGAGTTTTCACGCACCACCACGAAATCAATATCTTCGCACTTTTTAGTTTTAAGGGGACAAAAACGGTCGTCGTAAAGCTGTACGGGTCTTAAGTTGATATACTGATCCAGGTCAAATCGCAGGCGAAGCAATATTCCCTTTTCGAGGATGCCGGGCTTGACATCAGGATGGCCGATCGCCCCCAGGTAGATGGCATCAAATGTCTTTAATTCATCAACAGCGGATTCAGGAAGAACTTCTTTTGTTTTTAAATACCGTTCTCCGCCGAAATCATAGTTGACGGTTTCATATTTAAAATTGCATTTCTGCGCAACGGCTTCCAGGACCTTTAGTCCTTCATTGATCACCTCCGGGCCTGTTCCATCTCCGGGTATGACGGCAATTTTGTAGTTATTCATCGGTTCGGATTCCTTTAGAATTTTTTGACGATTAAGGAGGCGTTATGTCCGCCGAAACCCAGGGAGTTGGACATGGCTGTTGTCAGATCAACCTTCCGGGCCTCATTGGGGACATAATCCAGATCACACGCGGGATCGGGTGTCTCATAATTGATGGTGGGAGGGATTATGTTGTCCCTCATGGCCAGAACACAGGCGGCAAATTCAACACCTCCGGCTGCCCCCAGCAGGTGTCCTGTCATCGATTTTATCGAACTGATCGGAATTTTTTTCGCGTGGTCTTTAAAGACGGTTTTAACGGCAAGCGTTTCAACGCTATCGTTAAGTTTTGTCGATGTCCCGTGGGCATTAATGTATCCGATGTCCTGCGGTGTTAAACCGGCATCCTGAATCGCAAATTCCATGGCCTTGGCGGCACCGTTGCCGGTCGGTTCCGGGGCCGTGACATGAAAGGCATCGGATGTCCGTCCGTATCCGACAAGTTCAGCAAGGATCTTGGCCCCTCTTGCCTTGGCATGGTCGAGGGATTCCAGGACAATGACGCCGGCCCCTTCTGCTATCACGAATCCGTCACGGTTGAGTTCGAACGGCCGGGAGGCCTTCTCGGGCTCATCATTGCGTTTGGTAAGTGCTTTTAGGGAACAGAATCCTCCTACCCCTAAGTGGGTTGTCGCGCTTTCGGTTCCACCCGCGATCATAACGTCAACATCGCCGTATTGAATAAATCGAAAGGCATCACCGATCGCGTTTGTTGCTGAGGCACATGCTGTGGCAACGCACATCGCGGGTCCCCGTGCGCCGGTGTCAATGGAGACCTGCCCGGCGGCTTCGTTCATGATAATTTTAGGAATGAAAAAAGGTGAGAGTCTTTTGGGACCCTTTGCCTGATATTTCAGGAATTCGGTTTCCAGGGTTTCTAAACTGCCGATTCCGGAGCCGATCGTGACTCCCATGCGTTCAAGGTTAACGTTTTTCAGGTCTAGTCGGGATTGCGCGACAGCTTCGCGCGAGGCAATAACGGCATATTGGACAAAAGCGGCAAGATGCCGTGCCTCTTTCGTGGAAAAATGATCCGAAGGATTGACGTCGATGATATTTCCTGAGATCTGACAGTCAAACTGGCTGGCATCAAAATGGGTAATAGGACGGATACCACTTTTTCCGTCAATCAGGGATTTCCAGAATTTTTCAATCCCTGTCCCAACGGGGGAAACAACCCCCATTCCGGTAATGACAACTTTTCTTTTTTGCATGAAGCCTCTTTGAAATTTCTATACTAATAAAGATTGCCCCGCCGGATTGATGCGGGGCAAGAATTCAATGGTGATAATTGCGAAAAGATTTTCCGATCAGCCTGCCTCTGGTTCCCCGATAGAAACGGGGGCTGAGAGGGGTCTACACGGTTACTTCGTTGCAGCTTTTCCTTCTATGTATTTGATAGCGTCGCCGACTGTTGTCATTTTTTCGGCATCTTCATCCGGAATCTCCACGCTGAACTCTTCCTCCAGGGCCATGATGAGTTCGACCGTATCTAAGGAGTCTGCTCCGAGATCGTCAATAAATGAAGCCTGAGGGGTGACCTCCTCTGTCTTGACGCCTAATTGTTCTGAAATGATGGACTTTATTTTTTCTTCAACTGCCATGAAATAGCCTCCTTTATATTGTCATGCCGCCGTCAACGATGATGGTTTGCCCTGTTATGTAATCAGCCTCTTCACAAGCCAGAAACAAACATACTCCGCTGACATCCTTTGCCGTTCCAAGTCTTTTAAGAGGAATACGATTGAGAATTTCTTCCCGGGTTGTGTCTTTGATCTGTCCGGTCATTTCGGTTTCAATGTATCCCGGGGCAATCGTATTTGCCGTGATACCGCGTGATGCCAACTCTCGCGCGACTGATTTTGTGAATCCGATCATGCCTGCCTTGCTGGCGGCATAATTCGCTTGACCGGTGTTGCCTGTGATGCCAATGATCGAGGCAATGTTAATGATTCTCCCTTTGCGGGCCTTGAGCATTGCCTTGGAAACGGTTTTCGTGAAATTAAAAACGCCGCGCAAATTGACGCTCATCACGTCATCCCACTGCTCTTCACTCATCCGAAGAAGCAAATTATCTTTTGTAATGCCGGCGTTGTTAATTAATATATCAACCCTCTTATATTTGTCAAGAATTTTATTGACGGTTTCTTTGACATTTTTGAGATTCGAGACATCACAAGGGAAGGCATCTGATGTGTAACCTTCGCGGTTAAGGGCATCGGACACACCAATCGCAGCATCGGCATTTCTTGCGATGATCATAACAGCGGCCCCCTCCCTGGCAAAGGCTTCGGCAATGTTTTTTCCAATGCCGCGGGAAGACCCTGTAACAATAACGACGTTGTCTTTAAATCTCATCGCGTCTTATCCGTTTGAGTAAAGCGTCAGGCGAGTAAGTGTGTAAAAAATATGATAACAGCCGGAATGCATTTTGCAAGATAAAAGTTTGGAATCAAATGCGGGAAGGGTTGCGGGAGGTTACAGAAACTCGACTTCGACTTTGATGATACCTTCTTTTAATCCGCCGATTTTCCTGAAGGCGCTTTTTGTCAAATCAATAATCCGGCCGCTTTGCACATAACGTCTGTGCGGTCCGCGGTCGTTCACCCGGACAACAATGGATTTGCCATTGGATAAGTTCGTCACCTTAACTCTATGATTAAAAGGAACTCCCCACATGGCACAGGTCATGTCCGCGTCATCAAAGATTTCATTATTGGCCGTTCGCCTGCGAATACCCGCAGACCGCTCGGAATACCACGACGCTTGACCGACCCGTACAACTTTTCGACGCGGTTTTTTTAGGGCGGGACTGTATACGGAAGCCTTGGCCTGAAGTTTGGCCTGCGCAAATATGCTGCCTGTAAATGTCAGGAAAGCCACTACGGTTATTTTTAATTTTCTGTTCATGCTTTCATCGCCGTGTTCTGCTTCGTTAATATTTTTTTCGCGGGACGATTTCTCTCATCTGCCTGGCAGGTATCTTGCGTTTTTACAAAGATAACATATTTTTTGAATTGTGCAAGAAAAAACTTATGGCCGCCGCCGCGTAACTTATTCACAATAAAGGAGTTACGCTTCAGCAAAAACAAAGTTGTGGATTTCTGAATAATTCTTCCGGGAAATTAGGGATGTGGACGGTGCGGCGGCGCGGAGAATTTTTGCTTAATGATAATCAGCATCTTCATAATCCTGATCATTGACGCGTGGCGGCGGATGAATTGTCCTGATGTTACCGTTGGCCATCACCTGTTGTATCTTTTGTCTTAACCCATATCGGATGAGGGTCCGTGTCCAGGGGATTAACAGCATAAACCCTATGATGTCGGTAATAAACCCGGGGGTTAATAAAACGATCCCTCCGACAAAAATCATGACGCCATCAAGCATTTCTTCGGTCGGCATCTGTCCGCGGCTAAGACTGTCCTGAATATTGCGAAGGACGGAAAAGCCCTGTATCCGGGCCAGAGAGGCGCCCAAAATTCCGGTCAGGATGATAAGGGAGAGTGTATTCCCGGCGCCGATGGATGCGCCGACCTTCATGATTAATACCAACTCAAGAGCCGGCAGAACTGTGAATAATAATATGAGGTAAGGAAACATGTTGCGCTTTATTGACCCTCCCTTTGCCTGTTCATCTCAACAGAGACAGATTTGGCAAAATGCAGAGCCAAGG
>CBDUYP010000057.1:0-6624 GCA_965371485.1 uncultured bacterium | reverse complement strand
GTAATATAGAGAAAAAGGACTCCTAAAACAAGATAAAGAAGGCAGAGAAAAGGATTCCAAATCCACTTGGCGATAATTTCCATTTTATTATTTCGTTGCTTCTTCCATGATGTCCATCATGCGTTTTACATAATCCGGCCCTGAGGTGAGTTCTCCGTCAATCAACTGCGCGCTTTCGTAAAGCTGGACAATGCACTTTTCGATAAAGGGATCTGAGGCATTGGCGAGATACCGTCTTGATAAATTCTTAAGGACAGGATGTTCGATGTTAACCTCCATAATTCGTTTGGAAGGGGGCGCTGCCTGGCCCATGGCCTTCATCATGCGCTCCATTTGACGGTCCATTCCCTGATCCGGAACCACCAATGTTACCGCCGAGTCCACCAAACGTTTGGAAATCTTGACATCCTCAACCTTATCCTTTAACGTTCCCTTGAACAACCCGATGAGCGATTTTGATAAATTATCATCCCCGGCCTTCTCTTCCTTTTTGTCTGCATCATCCAGATCGATATCCCCTTTATCAATAGATTTCAGAGGCTTCTTGTTGTACTCCTCGATAGACGGTACGACAAAGGCATCTACAGGATCGGTCAGGAACAAGACCTCGATGTTGTGCTTTTTGAAATATTCCATGTTCGGATTGCGCTCTACCTGTTCACGATGATCCCCGGTGAGATAATAAATCTCCTTTTGACTTTCCTTCATCCGCCCGGCATAGTCTTTGAGAGATGTCACCTCTCCTGCTTTTAAGTTCGAAGTCTCAAACCGCAGGAGTTCTTTTAATTTGTCCCGGTTGGAAAAGTCAGCATTCAGGCCGGTCTTAAACAGGGGCCCAAAGGTTTTATAAAATGTCGTATATTTCTCTTTGTCCTTATTGGCCAGTCTTTGAAGCCATTGAATAATCTTTGTTGTCAGGGCTCCTTTGATTTTGTCCAATATCGGGGACGCCTGGATCATCTCCCGTGAAACATTCAGAGGCAGATCTGCTGTGTCCACGACACCCCTGACAAACTGGAGATACTCGGGAATCAATTCTTTGCAATCCTCCATGATCATGATTTTATTGGAATATAATTGTACGGTTTTATGCTGTTGCGTGCGCATCAAATCAAACGGGGCCTTGGGAGGAATAAACAATAAGGCCTTAAACTCAACCCCTGCGCCCTCAACCGACAGGTGAATATGCGCGAGAGGGTCTTCATAATCATTCGTGATGAATTTATAAAATTCATTTAATTCATTCGCGTTGATCTCATTCTCACTCTTGCGCCAAAGGGGCTCTACGGTATTCACCTTTTCTTCCCCGATCAAAATAGGGAAATCCGCGAAATTGGAATATTTCTTAATAACTTCTTTAATCTTCCAATCCTCGGCGAATTCTTTCGATGCATCCTTCAGCTTAAAGAAAACTTTTGTTCCCCTGTCAGGTTTCTGGATTTCTTCAATGGTGTAGCTTCCCTCTCCGGAAGATGTCCAGCGCAACCCTTTTGAATTTTTATCGGCATGGCGTGTTTCAATCGTGACCTGATCCGTCACCATGAATACTGAATAAAATCCTACCCCGAATTGACCTATCAGGTCGGCAACATTTTTATTCTCTTCCTTCATCTTTTGAAAGAATTCAAGTGTCCCGGAATGGGCAACGGTTCCGATATTTTCCATCAGATCGTCTTTTGTCATCCCAATGCCGGTATCCTCAAGCGAAAATGTTTGGTTTTTTGCATCAATGGCAATCTTTATGTTAAGGTCTTTATCTTTATCAAGAGTATCTTCATCCGTTAATTGCCGGTAGCGGATTTTATTTAAAGCATCTGACGCATTTGAAATCAATTCTCTTAAGAATACTTCCGGATGTGTATATAAAGAATGAACAATAAGACTCAGCAGCTGCTTCATTTCGGCCTTATATTCAAATGTCTGAACGTCTTCTTTCTTTTTAGCCATGTTACCCTACCCCTCCTGAATGATTAATGAATGTTAAACATAAACGTGTTATCCAAAAACATTGTCCAGGCCCATCATAATGATGAACCCGATAATCAGCCAAAGCGTTGCTGTTTTTCCGTTGTTTTCTTTATGGGATTCAGGAATAATCTCTCCGCTGATCACATAAAGCATACACCCCGCGGCAAAGGCTAACGCGCCGGGAAGAATTGCCCCGAACATAAAAATAAGCCCGACTCCGAGTAAACCTCCGATAGGCTCGACGAGTCCTGTTAACGCCGCGATGCCGAAGCTGTATCTTCTGGAATACCCTTCGGCAACCAACGGCATGGCAACGGCCGTTCCCTCGGGGATATTCTGGATGCCTATCCCTATGGCCAGGGCGGTTGCCTTTTGTATATCTCCGGAACCAAAGCCGACCCCGACACTCAATCCTTCCGGAAAGTTGTGGATGGTAATGGCGAGAATAAAAAGAGAAATCCTCCTTAGACTCGGAGAGATGCCTCCCTCCTTACCTTTCCAGAAATGTTCGTGAGGGATATATCTGTCGGCTATCTCAATAAAGGCAACGCCAAGAATAAATCCTATCATAACCTCCCAGATGCTTCCTCTTTCTAAAGCAGGCACCAGCAGGCTGAAACATGTTGCCGCGAGCATCACCCCTGCGGCAAATCCCAGCATGCCGGCATACCATTTTCGATTCAGTGTTTTTATGAAAAAGACAGGGAGAGCCCCGATCGCGGTCGCAAGACCGGCAATGGTGGAAGCGAGAATACCCATGGTGAATACGCTCATGAATAATTACGGAGTATGGAATCCCATACGTCCCTTTCTATGTGACTGCCGAAACATTGCACAGCATGTGAGCCGACAACAGAGGCAAAGTGTCCGCATTTCTCTAAAGGCCACCCGCGATGCCGGCCGTAAAGAAAACCGGCCGCCCATAAATCACCGGCACCCGTTGAATCAACCACGGTTTCTGCAGGGACAGGATCAATAAATATTTCCTGCTCTTTGTCTTTTAACCATGATCCCTGAGCGCCCAATTTCACGGCGACAAGCGGACAATATTCGCTTAAATTTCGTAAAGCTGTTTTTGGATCTTGACTTCCGCTGAAGGCCTCGGCTTCAAGCTCATTGGCAAAAACCATATCCGTATACCGGGTTAATACCTCTTTAAGGGTATCTCCTGCCGCGCGGACAACCTCGAACGAACCTAAGTCCAAACTCACCGTGCATCCGGCTTGTTTCGACAGAGACATGACCTTCAAAATCAAGTCTTTATTAAAGAGCAAATACCCTTCAATATGGACATGCCGGCAATTTTGGAAAGACTTAAGATCAACCTGTTCCGGGGTGAAGCTCGCGGCCGCGCCGAGAAACGTTCTCATCGTTCTCTCGGCATCCGGGGTAATCAAACTTACACATAATGCTGTTTTGAGTTCTGCGTGCGTGCTGATGAAACTGGCATCGCCTCCTGCCTTAATAAAGGCGTTGCGGTAAAATTCACCGTTGTCATCTTGGCCTAATTGTCCTGCAAGAGACGTTTTTAAACCAAGGTTAGCCAAAGCAAAAATAGTATTGGCAGCAGCACCTCCCGGAGAACGTTTGCCTTGAGAAGGCAATTTCTGATTAAGAGAAATAAGCTCTTGTTCGTCAATAAGCTCCATGCCTCCTTTTTTGCCTTTTATCTGATCAATAAAGTCATTCGGTACTTCTACGACCATATCCACAATGGGAGAACCTATGGCCATCATGTCGATAGATGCGTTTTCTGACACACAAATTCCTTTACTTTGGTATTTGTTGTTATAGATTCCTTTAACGGACCGATAGCTGATTGTAATTCTTCGGACGTGATGCTAAGAGGCGGCATCAGTACCACAACATTCCCGAGAGGCCTCAGCAAAAAACCTTTTTTAACCATATCCCGGCAAACACGGATCGCTCTTTGTTCTTCCCATGGGAAGGGGGCAAAAGGATCTTTTTGTTTCACTAATTCAATCCCGACCATGAACCCTGATTGGCGGATGTCTCCGACATGGTCAAGCACCTTTAACGGCTCCAGCATTTGTTTTAATGCCGTAATTTTTTTAGGCAGTTCATCAAGAACATTATTTTTTTCAAATAACTCTAAATTGGCCAAAGCCGCCGCACAAGCCAATTGATTTCCTGTATAGGAATGACCGTGAAAAAACGTGCGCTGTTGGGAGTAATCACCTTCAAAAGCCTCAAACACTTCCTGCGTTGATAATGTTGCCCCCAAAGGCAAATATCCTCCTGTCATTCCTTTCGCGACAGCCATGATGTCGGGGGTGACCCCTTCCTGTTGGCAGGCGAACATGGTGCCTGTCCGTCCAAACCCTGTGGCCACCTCATCGGCAATCAACAATATACCATAACGGTCACACAAAAGTCTAAGCTCTTTAAGGAACCCCGGTTCAGCGTTCATCATGCCGGCGGCGCCCTGCATTAAAGGTTCGATAACAACACCGGCGAGTTCATGGGATGACTTTTCAAAAATGTCCTCCACCAGCGTCAGGCTTTCCTTTTTACATTTGTTTTTATTTCCCTGCCAATGATAACGGCAGGGATAGGGCGTGTCAATGGTTTCAAAGAGCAAAGATTGATAAGTTTGATGGAATAATTGTATGCCGCCTAAGCTCACTGATCCGATGGTATCTCCATGATACGCGTTAGAAAATGTCAAAAATCTCTGTTTTGATTCCGTATAGGACCCGCGTGTCTTCTGTTGCTGCCAAAATTGAAATGCTTGTTTTAAAGCAATTTCCATGGCCGTGGACCCGTTATCAGAAAAAAAGACTTTCTTTAATCCCGGGGGTGATATTTCCACTAACTGTTTTGCCAGTTTTATGGAAGGAACATTGGAGAAACCCAACAAGGTGGAATGGGAGATTTGACTCATTTGATGACGGATGGCTTGATTGATCTGCGGGCAATTATGCCCGTGGACGTTGACCCATAAAGAAGAAATCAAATCCAGATAATTCTTTCCATCCGTATCAAAAAGAGTATTGCCGTCTCCTCTTTCAAAGATCACAGGAGAGTCCTTCATCCAATCCTGCATTTGCGTGAAAGGATGCCAAAGAAACTCTTTATCCCATTGTTGAAGTTGTTCCGTTGAATAAGGAGACATTAAGATTGTTTCTGCAGGTTGATCGGCAGGACGATTACCGCTCCCAAGGCATCTGCTTGTTGCTGCCTTGATTTATGGCCTCCGCTGACGTTGAATCCGGCTGTTGGTCTGAGGCAAGGGCTTCATTGTCATCAAGGGTCCCATCGGATTCTTCGGATTCAAAATCGGCCCCTGAATAGGTGATACGGATACCTTCTAACTGGAAATCAATCTTTAAATAAGAAAATCCAAAAACCCTGCCGATTTCTCCCCGGAGAATTTCTTTAAGCGTGTTGATTTCCTCCTGCACAGGGGTTTCGCCGGTATAGGCGCATAAAACATTGATATAAATCCATTTGCCTTTTTTGTGAATGACGACGTTCGGCTCTTTAAGATAGGGATTTTTTTCGATGATCTGATAAACGAAATCCCTGACGGTGTTGACCGGGATACGCACAATCTCTCCCTTATTCTTGACAACAATGGCTTTGAGGCGGACGGTACGTTTCATCGCGCGGTAAAAGAAAATCAGCCCTATGCTTAAAAAAGCTATTGCCGATCCTGCCAGGATATCCGCGTGTCTGGATGTTTGCAATAAAGAATTACCAAAGTCGATGATGTCGCGCAGAGATACTCGGCCGGACCATATGAGAAATAACACAGCACTTTGTGATAAGAAAATAACCGCGCAGATCAAGGAGAATAGCTTAACAATAAAGTTCTTCATAAATTTAAAAGTAAATGCCGGCAGGGATCCGGGATTCCTAATTTTCCGCTTCCCTTTTCAGTCCTGGCGACGATGTCCCCTGCGATTTTTTTAAGTTTTCCTTTAATCGTTCTCTTTTTTTCCTGAGGTGAGATCTTTGCTCTGGCAGCGAGGGAAAGAATCCTTGCTATCTCCGCATAAGAAACAGTTTTACAAATGCGGGCAATGTCCTGATCCAGGATACCGTCAACATCAATCTTTTCCAATACTTGCGTACAGGGTGAATGGGGATCCAAGGCATTGATCCCTCTGCGCGTGGAATCCGTTAAAAGGGCAGCCAGTCTTTGTCTTAAGAGGTTCATGCGGTGTCTGGATTCTTTGCAAGCTCCATATTCTTTATTTTCAAATCCTTGATTTCATCTTCAAGTTTCCCGATCATTTCATCAAAGTGGATGGATTTGCGGAATTCGTCAAATTCCTTCCCTTCGGCAAATTGCGCAATGATCTCGACCCCCTTCTTTGTCTTTTCACTTAAAAGCTGCATCTTCATTTTGGTCTCTTCCATGCGCTGTTTGATATCGTGGAAACCTTGTTTCTGCTCCTCTAATGTCTTTTCAAGCGAGAGACAATCTGTTTCAATCTTTTTTAAATGTGCCCCGCTTTGTGCAAGCCCCTCGGGCCCGGGTTCGGGATCGCTTTTCATTTTCTCTGCCTGCCCTGAGAACTCTTTGCAGATCGCCTCCAGCCCCGCAATCTGATTACGGCTTTTGGTAAGCTCAAGGTTTATTTTCTCATCTTTTTCGATAAGAAAGGCATTGGTTTCTTGAAGTTTTTG
>CBDUYP010000056.1:0-6664 GCA_965371485.1 uncultured bacterium | reverse complement strand
CAACGATCAGAAATTTCTTAAATCCATTGTCCTTGAGATATAAAACTTTTGTGACAAAGATGCCGGCATTGCCTGCGATGAACCGGCCCGGCTCCATGACAATCTTAAGGGCGGATTTCTTTAAATACGGTGAAATCGCTTTCGAAAAATCCATAGCGGTTTGAGGTTGCTCATTTTTGTAGGTGATACCCAAGCCTCCGCCGATATTCAAATACTCGAGGTGAATACCTTCTTTCTTTAGGTCATGCAGAAATCCGACGACTTTCTTAATGGCATGGATGAACGGCTTGCCGGTCACGATTTGCGACCCGATGTGAATATGCAGGCCGCTCATGCGGATATGGGAATATTTCTTTTGTGTTTTTAAAAGATGACGCGTTGCCGCCAAATCGATTCCGAATTTATTCTTCAATATTCCGGTGGTAATGAAGATGTGCGTCCGGGCCGCCACATCGGGATTGACGCGCAGGGCCACCTGAACCTTCTTTCTAAATCTTTTAGCGATGCGGTTGATTGTCTCAAGTTCGCCGACAGATTCAACGTTGAAAAATAAAATACCCTTTTTAACGGCAAAGACAATCTCTTCCTCTGTCTTCCCGACAGAGGCGAAGACGATTTTCTTCGGATTGGCTTTGACCTTAAGGGCTTTCTTCAATTCTCCGATAGAGACGACATCAAGGCCGGCCCCCTGGTCCACAAGGGTTTTTACGACCGCGAGATTATCATTTGATTTCATGGCAAAACAGATCAGCGGATCCACCTGAGCGAAGGCTTTTTTGATCTTGGTGAAGTGATCGACAAGAGTATGGTGGCTGTAAAGATAAAACGGGGTACCGACATCTCTGGCGATGCGGCTTACCCTGACGTTTTCGCAGTAAAGTTCTTTGTTCTTAAATTTAAAATCGTGCATTATTTCCGGAATCGCTTTTTTGTTTTTCGAACAGATTTCTTGGAGGCAACGGATGTCTTGGGATCAATAATTTTTTTAACGACCGCGGGTGTTAAGAGCGGATGGAATTTTCCTAAAGTTTTCGCATTCATTTTGAGTATCTCAATATTCTTTTGGGACTTGTGCTGGATTAACTTTCCGATGATGGCATGTGCCTTCTTGAACGGGATGCCCTTTTGGACAAGATAATCCGACAGGTCTGTTGCGTACAAAGACTCATCATCGAGTTGTTTCGCGATGTTTTCATTTTTAAATTTTATGTGTTTAAATAATTCTGCTAAGACCCCCAGCTCATCCTGTATGATTTTAAAGGAATCAAACAGGGGCTCTTTGTCATGCTGCATGTCGCGGTTGTAACTTAACGGCAGGCCTTTCATCACAACCAGCACATTGACCAAATTGCCGTACAGCCGTCCGGTGTATCCGCGCACCAATTCCAGGACATCCGGGTTCTTTTTCTGCGGCATGAGAGAACTGCCGGTGCAAAAGGCATCGTCAATGTCAATGAAGTCAAATTCTTTGGACGCCCATAAAATCATGTCCTCGGCCAGGCGGGAGAGGTGCATGCCTGTTATGGCAAGGGCGCTTAATGTTTCGATAATAAAATCCCTGTCACTGACGGCATCCATGGCGCTGTCCGTTGCCCCGAATCCTTCGGGGAATATCGCCCCTGCCGCCTGATTATATTTCGATGCCGGAATAAATGTGCCGGCAAGCGCGCCCGCTCCGTGGGACAGGCCGGTATTTTTTAAGGCATTCCATAACCGGTCAAAATCACGGGACAGCATTTTTTCATAAGCAAAGAAATATTCAGATAAGGGTGTCACCATGGCATGCTGCAAATGCGTGTAACCGGGAATGTTGATGTGCTTATTTTTCTTGCCCAACTTTGAAAGCGCCTGCCCGAGCTCCACCAGTAAAGTCGCTGTTACGACAATATTGATCCGGCAATACAATTTCGTGTCAAGAACCACCTGATCAGTGCGGGACCGGCAGGTGTGCAATTTTAAAGCTACCTTTGCGACTTTTTTGTCCTTTTCCAGCAGATGCTGGATGTACGAATGGATATCCTCAAAAGAAGGATTGATTTTAAACGATCCCTTCTTGATGGAGGCAAGGATTTTGTTTAACCCGGCTTGCAGTTTTTTGTGTTCGCCGCCAGTTAAGAGCTTTGCCTTTTTCAAGACATTAATATGGCAGAGTGACCCGATGCAGTCATATTCAGCCAGTTTGTGGTCAAAATGAATGGAATTGGTGAAGTCTTCGACAAGTTTATTTGTCTTTTTGCTGAATCGCCCGCCCCACAATTTGCTCATGTTGATCCTTTCATAAACGGCATGGCCCAGAGCTGATTAAAGCCGTCGGCCAACTTTGGGTCAAAGGTATCTTTTTCCCCGTAGGTCGCTAAGTTTTCGCGGTACCGGGAATATTCGGATTTACGCCCCACAACATGACAGCTTCCTTTGAATAATTTTAACCGCACGGTTCCTGTGGTGCGCTGCTGAACTTTGTTGACATATTCATCCAATTGTTCCTTAAGCGGGGTAGACCACAGCCCGTTGTAGGTCAATTGTGCGTATTTGTGGGACACCAGTTGTTTGTAGCGCATGGTTTCGCGGTCTAAAACCAGACTTTCCAAATCCTGCAGCGCCGTGTAAAGGATCGTGCCTGCCGGATTTTCATAAATTTCACGGGACTTAATACCCACCAGGCGGTTTTCCACCATGTCCATCCGGCCGACGGAATGTTTACCGCCGACGGCGTTAAGCTTTTTAACCAACGCAACCGGCGCGTAGGCCGTGTTGTTGATTTTCTGGGGAATCCCCTGGCGAAACCCGATTTCAATAAAACCCGGTTTGACTGGCGCTTTTTGGGGGTCTTGCGTCATGGCGTAAATGTCCGCGGGCGGTTCCTTCCACGGATTTTCCAACACCCCGCATTCAATCGCCCGCCCGTAAATATTGGTGTCAATGCTGTAGGGGCTTTTTTTGGAAATGTTGATTTTTATCTTTTTGGACTTGAGATACTCCATTTCCTGATCACGTGTCTTGAGTTTCCAGGTGCGCAACGGCGCGATAATTTCCAAAGACGGTTCCATGAGGCGGTAAGTCGTTTCAAACCGCACCTGGTCATTGCCTTTTCCCGTGCAGCCGTGGACCACGGCGTGTGCCTTTTCTTTCCGGGCGATGAGAATTTGGTGTTTGGCGATCAACGGCCGGGATAAAGCACAGGCGAGATTGTATTTATTTTCATAAAGGGCCCCGGCCTTTAAGGCTTTAAAGGCGTAATCCTCAACAAACTCTTTTTGCAGGTCCAGACAGTAAACCTTGGACGCTCCTGTTTGAAGCGCGCGTTTTTTGACCTGCGCGAAATTGTCCGGCTGCCCGACATTGGCAATAAAGGCAATGGTGTTGTATCCTTTATCCTTCAGCCACGGAATAATGCAGGATGTATCCAACCCTCCGGAATAAGCTAAAACAACTTTTTTCATGATATGTAACCCCCGATGTACGGGCGAACGGCCGTTCGCCCCTACTTGTGCCCGTTAGGGTGCTTGTGTCCGCCTGTCCCCGATAGGGGGTTAGGGTGCGATAATAAAAACATTAAAATGGCCTTTTGGGCATGCAGGCGGTTCTCGGCCTGATCAAAGACGATGGAATGCGGGCCGTCGATGATATCTCCGCTTACCTCTTCGCCCCGGTGGGCCGGAAGACAATGCATGAAAATATAATCAGGATCAGCCAAACCCGCTAACGCCGCATTGATTTGATAGCCCTTAAAGATATCCAGGCGCTTTTGTGATTCTTTTTCCTGTCCCATGCTGACCCACACATCAGAATAAATAATATGTGCGCCTTTGACAGCCTCTTGCGGCGAGTGGGTCAACGTAAATTGTGTCGTTTTCTTGTGGGCAATCGATTTTGCCAGAGTAACCATTTCCTCAGACGGTTCATAGCCTTTGGGTGTCGCGATCTTCATGTTGATGCCGACTTTGGCACTCCCCAGAAGAAGCGAATGGCAAACATTGTTTCCGTCCCCCACGTAGGCCAGGGTCAATCCTTCCATCTTCTTAAAGCGTTCTTTAATAGAGAAGATATCTGCCAGCGCCTGGCACGGATGAAATAAGTCTGATAGTCCGTTAATAACAGGCACGGTTGCATGTTGAGCGAGATCCGTGACATCTTTGTGGGAAAAGGTCCGTGCCACGATCCCGTCAAGATAACGGGACAGGGTTTTTGCCACATCAGCGGTTGATTCACGTTTTCCCAAAAGGATCTCATCGGGACCTAAGTAAATACAATTTCCCCCCAATTGCTTGATGCCCACATCAAAGGAAACACGGGTCCGGTTTGAGGGTTTTTGAAAAACAAGACCGATGGTCTTTCCCTTGAGATGGTCCGCTCCCTTCTCTTTATTTTTCTTTAAATCTGCAGCCAGTTCAAAGAGATGGTGAATTTCTTGGGTGGTTAAATCCTGCAAGTTTGTAAGATCACGTTTCATGATAATCGGGACTACGTAGTGACTACGTAGTCTTCTTGATGGCCTTTTCAAGAATGTGGATGGCCTTGTTCATTTGTTTTTTCGTAACGTTAAGCGCGGGCATCATTCTTAAAATGTTGCCCTGTGTGCAATTGATAATAAGTCCTTGCGCAAAACATTCATCGACAATAGCCTTTCCGTCGATGTTCAGCGCGATGCCGATCATTAATCCTATCCCGCGCACCTCAGTAATGCAACGGAATTTTTTCTTTAATCCTTCGAGTTGTTCAAGAGCATAAGCGCCCATTGTTTTTGCGTTTTTTAACATCTTATCGCTGGCAATGGCTTTAAAAACACCTAACGCGGCCTTGCAGACCAAAGGGCTTCCGCCGAATGTCGAAGCATGCATGCCGGGTTTAAAGGTTCCGGCGATGTTCTCCTTGGCGACAAGCGCGCCGATGGGAAGTCCTCCTCCTAACGCCTTGGCCAGGATCATCAGATCCGGAACAATGTTGTAATGCTTAAAAGCGAACATCTCGCCGGTGCGCCCCATTCCGGTCTGAACTTCGTCAAAAATAAGTAAAATGTCTTTCTGATCACAGATCTCACGTGCTTTCTGAATATATTCTTTGTGGGCAATATGGATACCCCCTTCTCCCTGTACGGGTTCCAGAAGGATCGCGATGGTCTTATCGCTGATAGCGTTTTCAAGCGCTTCCATATCATTAAAATCGACGGCTTTAAATCCTTCCGGGAGCGGACCAAATCCTTCCTTGTATTTTTTCTGTCCGGTTGCGGCCAGGGCGGCAAGGGTCCGGCCGTGAAACGAGTTGTGCATGGTAATGATTTCATAGCGCTCCCCGCGTCCGGTGCCGCAGCCATAGGCTCTGGCGAATTTAATCGCGGCTTCATTGGCCTCGGCCCCGCTGTTACAAAAAAAGACCTTGCCTGGAAATGATGCGCGGATAATTTCCTTAGCGAGTTTGGCCTGGGGAATGTGGTAAAGATTATTGGGAATGTGAATGAGCTTCCCGATTTGGTCCCGCACTCCTGCCATCACCTTGGGGTGACAATGCCCGACATTATTGACACCCCATCCCGGGAAGAAATCGAGATATTTTTTCCCTGAGATGTCGGTAAGAGTCATCCCCTTGCCTTTGACAAAGATCCCCGGCATACGGGAATACGTGTTCAGGATATATTTATTGTAATTTTCGAAAACATCTTGCCTGGTCATTTCAGAATTTGTGTTCCGATCCCGCGTTCTGTAAACATTTCTAATAGTAAGGCATGACGCAGATGGGCGTCAATAATGTGCGCTTTGCGAATTCCTCCGCGCAAGGCCTCGGCGCAGGCGGTTACTTTCGGGATCATCCCGCCCTGAATCACATTGCGCTTAATAAGCCCGTTGATTGCGCGCATTTTTATAGTCGATATCAGTGATTTGGAGTTGCCGGTACTGCGCATGACCCCCTGGACGTTTGTCAGCAGGATCAGTTTTCTCGCCTTTAAAGAGACGGATATGGCACTGGCGACTTCATCCGCGTTGACATTATGCGGTTGTTTATCAATGCTGACCCCCATAGGGGAGACAACAGTGATGGCCCCGCGCGTCAGATGTTGTTCAATGGTTCTTTTTTTTATGTTTTTAATGGTTCCGACAAAACCGAGCTTGCGGGTAGACTTTTTCTTTTTAACACGGATGATATTGTCCTCCCCTTTAAGCCCGGTGACGTCTCCCCCTAACTTCTTGATTTCCGCAACAATCTTTTTATTGAGTTTTCCCAACTCTTGACTGACAATTTTCAGCGTCGCCTTGTCGGTAACGCGGATCCCGTTGTGGAATTCAGTCTTGATCCCGTTCTTTTTAAGACGGGATGTGATGTTCGGCCCGCCGCCGTGGACAAGAATGATCCGGATACCGACGTAACTTAAAAAGACGATATCTTCCAGGATGTGTTTGCGAATGACCGGATGAGAGAGAATGCTTCCGCCATACTTAATAACAAAAACCTTCCGCCGAAAGGTATGGATGTAGGGAATCGCCTCAACAAGGATCCCGGCTTTATGAATGGCACTTTTCATCAATTATACTTACCGTTAATTTTGACATATTCCAGGGACAAGTCAGACGTGTAAACGGTTGCCTGATGGATCCCGAGATTTAAATCCACGGAAATATGAATATTCTTTTTGGCGAACGAGCTGAATTTAATAGTTAAATTTTCCTCCGTA
>CBDUYP010000055.1:0-6690 GCA_965371485.1 uncultured bacterium | reverse complement strand
TGAAAAACTTCTCAATCCCAGGACCAAATTTGTCTCTGTTGTCTACATCTCAAATTCTCTCGGGACCATCAATCCCGTTAAGAAAATCATTGAAGCCGCGCACAGGCAGAATATTCCTGTTCTCCTCGACGGGGCGCAGGCTGTCAGCCACCGCAAGGTTGACGTCCGGGAACTGGACTGCGACTTCTTTGCCTTCTCCGGACATAAACTCTTCGGTCCCACAGGGGTGGGTGTCCTTTATGCCAAAGAGGATTTGCTCAATCAAATGCCTCCGTTTCAGGGCGGGGGAGACATGATCGCGTCGGTGACTTTTGAAAAGACAGAATACAATGTCCTCCCGTACAAATTTGAGGCCGGGACGCCGAATGTAGCGGATGTCATCGGTCTTGGTGCGGCCATTGATTATGTTCACGCTCTCGGTTTGGAGAATATCGGCACATACAAAAAAAAATTATTGGATTATGCCACAAAAGCGCTCGCAGGTATCCCGGATTTAAAACTCATCGGTACCGCGAAAAACAAAGCCGCGATCCTTTCCTTTGTTTTGCCGAACATCCATGCCCATGATTTGGGAACGATTGCCGACGAACAGGGCGTGGCCATCAGGACAGGCCATCATTGCACACAACCTGTCATGAAGCATTTCAACGTTCCGGCCACCTCACGCGCCTCATTATCGTTTTACAATACCACAGAAGAGGTCGACGCATTGGTTAAGGCTATTTACAGAGCTAAGGAGATGTTCTCGTAATATGTCCGACGACAACCTTCGAGAGCTCTATCAACAGGTTATTTTAGAGCATCATAAAAAACCGAAAAACTTCCGGAAAATAGAAGGTGCAACGCACAGCGCCGAGGGGTATAATCCCTTATGCGGTGATCACCTGACCATTTATCTTCAGGTCAATGAGGAACAGGTGATTGATGACATTGCTTTTGACGGCGACGGCTGCGCCATATCACGTGCTGCCGCCTCCATGATGACCGCCGCGCTTAAAGGGAAAACCGCCGGTGAGGCAACAACCCTCTTTGAGGAATTCCACAAACTTGTCACCGGGGACATTAAGCCGGAGAGCGAGGAGACCCATTTGGGGAAATTGAAAATATTCTCCGGCATCTGGCAGTATCCCTCACGGGTCAAATGCGCCACCCTTTCCTGGCATGCCATGAAGGGGGCATTGGAAAAGAAGAAAACAATCTCAACGGAATAGGATTTTACCAAATCCTAACCATGCCCACACAAACTGAAAAAAATACTCTCCGTGATTCTTTTGACCGGCCTTTGCGGGATTTACGGCTCTCGGTGATCGACCGGTGCAATTTCCGCTGCAGCTACTGCATGCCGCCCAACAGCCGTTACAAAAATCATCATTTCCTTCAGACAAAAGAATGGCTGCGTTTTGGTGAAATCCTGCGGCTGTTAAAAATATTTACCCGTTTAGGGATTTCCAAAATCCGCGTTACAGGAGGAGAGCCCCTGTTGCGGCCAAAACTTCCGCAGCTCATTCAGGAAATTCTAAAGATTCCCGGCATTAAGGACATTGCCCTGACGACCAACGGGGTCTTGCTGGCCGAGCAGGCCGTAGCTCTTAAGAACACGGGCCTGCACCGGATCACAACGAGCTTAGACACCTTGGATAATGAAATTTTTAAGCGCATCAACGGGCAGAAGGGGTCGGTCGAGGATATTTTAAAGGGAATCCAAGAGGCTAAACATGCCGGATTTAACACCATCAAAATCAACGTTGTTGTTCAAAAAGGTATCAACGACCACACAGTCATGGATCTTGTCGAATATTTCCGGGGAACAGGGCATATCGTCCGTTTTATCGAGTACATGGACGCGGGCAATTGCAATCAGTGGAAAGCCGATTGCGTGGTTCCCAATGACCGAATCCTTAAACAAATTCACCAACGTTTTCCGATAGAAGCGGTGGCAACAAATTATTACGGAGAGGTGGCCTCGCGCTACCGGTTTGTCGACGGGCAGGGTGAGATCGGGTTTATTTCATCGGTCACCCAGCCCTTTTGCGGGAGGTGTACGCGCATGCGCCTGTCAACGGACGGAAAAATTTACACCTGCCTGTTTGCCGAGCAGGGTACGGATATCCGCACGCCTTTGCGCAAAGGGGCCTCTGACGATGAGCTTCTGGACATCATCAAAAACCTCTGGTCCCAACGCCGTGACAAATACTCCGAAAACCGCTTCCACACCCAATCCCAAAACTCCCAATCCCAAAAAGTTGAGATGTACCAGATCGGGGGATAATTCCGCAATAATTATGTGTCCTATATAGGTGCTATATAGGGCACATAATTATTAAAGAATTTGTGTATTCTTTTTTTGATCCCAGAAAGATGCTCCCAGGAGCATCAATCTAAGACACCGCGTCAAATTTTCCCACAAACTGTACTTCGCGGATTAAATCGAGATTGAATTTGGCTTTGACGGCTTGTGCCATTTCTTTAGAAAGGGTGAGGACGTCCTGGGATGTGGCTGTACCGGTGTTGATGATGATGTTGGCATGTTTTTCAAAAACCACCGCGCCGCCGCAGCGCATTTGTTTGGCGCCGGCCTGGTCTAAAAACCATCCGGCGGCCTGACGTTTGTCAGCCTTTGAGGTGGGTTCGATGTTGCGGAAAAAACTGCCTGCGCAGGGATGGGTGTTGATGTCCGGATGTTTTTCCCGGCGTAAATCCAATATTTCCTGCCGTTCCTTTAAGAGTGCATCCTTGTCTCCGGCATAAAGAGAAAGACAGGCCTCAAGCACAATGTCTTTGGTTTTCTTCAGGATGGAATGACGGTAACTGAAACCGAACTCATCCGGAGAGGCTTCTTTTTTAACACCGTTCTTTGAAATCAAAGACGCGGATTTCAAACAATCCCCTATTTGTTTGCCGAAGGCGCCGGCATTGCCGGCAATCGCCCCGCCGACCGTGCCGGGGATACCGGTTGTGCAATTCAAACCTTTAAGCCCGTTTTCAGCAGCATAAAGGGCCAGGGCATCCAGGCTCGTACTGCCGGAGACAACAATGTCCTGTCTTTTTATTTGAATCAAAGGTGTGTCGCTGACGTATCGGATGACAACACAATCAACCCCGTCGTCGGACACAACAAGATTTGAACCGTTGCCGATCAGGATGAAGGGAAAACCTTCTTGGGATAAAGATTTAACACATTCTTCAAGTTGGACAGGCTTTTGGCAGGTCATCAGACGGGAACATTTTCCGCCTAATCGAAACGTGGTGTACTCTGACAGGGCAACATTATTTTGAACGTTCACGGCATCCCTCACACCCGATCCATCCGGAGTCCCCGGTGTCGTAAAACTCTTTCTTCCAAATCGGGAGCCTCGCCTTAATTTCGTCAATCACAAACCGGCAGGCACCAAAGGCATCGTCCCGGTGGGCTGACGTCACACCGACCCAGACCGCCCTTTCACCAACCTCCAATTTTCCGGTACGGTGAAGGCATCGCACCTCAAGGACAGCGAATTTATTCTTTGTTTCTTCAATAATGCGCGCGCCCTCTTTGTCACAAAGCGCAACACAGGCTTCGTATTCAAGCGCGACAACGTTCTTGTTTTCATTGTGATTACGCACCCATCCTTCAAAACACGCAAAGGCCCCGGCGTGGGCCGAGTGCATGCTTTTTTTCAAGCTGTGTGTCGTTAACGGGGAGGAGGATAATTGAAAGGCATTCATTAATACGTCACCTTAACCGTGCCGCTGTTAATAATACACCGGCAGCTTAACCGGTTATTTCTGTCGAGTCCCAAATCCTGTTCTTCTTCGTCGAGATCATTTAAATTTTCAGCCCCTTCGAGAATCTTGATCTCACAGGAACCGCAAACACCGGAATTGCAGCTGAAGGGAATGCCGGCCTCTTCGCAGACTTCCTCAATCTTTGATCCATCCGGGACTTCGTATGTGACATTGTCAATGATGAATTTTGCCATGAAATGATGTTTTCTGCGATTAAATATTACAATTCAGGAAGCGGAAACACAATATTCTTCTCAGGGTTTGAAAAAGAGTTCACTTTTGTCCCGGGATACCGCAGTTGAATCTTTTGGACCAATTCCACAATAACCGTCCTGGGAACCGAGGCCCCTGAACTGACGCCGACTTTCTTTTTGCCGTCCAGCATGTCCATGGGAAATTCTTCGGCTTTGTCAATAATTACACTGACAACCCCGGCCTTTTCCCCGGTTTCTCTTAACCGGTTACTGTTGGAACTGTTCGGGGAACCGCAAATAATGATGAGGTCACATGTGTCTGCCAACTCTTTAACCGCGTCCTGACGGTTTTGTGTCGCGTAACAGACATCCGCCCGCAGGGGGGCCGCAAGATGGGGAAAACGGCTTTTTAACTTTTCAATAATGCCCGTTGTTTCATCAACAGAAAGTGTTGTTTGCGTGATGTAGGCCACGTTGACACCGGAATCAATATTCAGGCGTTCGACATCCTTTTCGTTTTCGACAATATGTAAAAGATCCTGTTTAACATACCCGGATGTCCCCACGACTTCCTGATGTCCTTTGTGCCCGATCAAAATCGTTGCATATTGCTGCCCAGAAAATTTAACCGCTTCGTTGTGGACCTTGGTCACGAGAGGACACGTCGCATCCACAAAATCAAGTTTCCGTTGCTGTGCGTCGTCAATAAGGGAGGGAGGAACCCCGTGGGCACTGAAAATAATACGCTGTCCCGCGGGCACGACGTCAAGCGACTCGACAAAGATGACCCCGCGCCGCTTAAAGTCATTGACAACATACGTATTGTGCACAATTTCATGGTAAACGTAAAGAGGGGCCTTGTATTTTTCCAATGCCCTTTCAACAATGTTGATGGCAAAGGCCACCCCCGCGCAGAACCCCTGAGTTTTTGCCAGAAATATTTCCAAAAGGTTGAATTCTCCTCTCAATCTCAGTATACTGAAGCATAGAAATTTTTACTTTATTTTGAGTAAGTATACCATGAATTTACTTTTAGTAAACCGATGAAACTCAAGCCCCGGAGAAAAACACCAACCGTCAAAGTCGGCAATGTCCTGATCGGAAGCGGTCATCCCGTTGTCATCCAATCCATGACAAATACCCCCACGGCTGATATTCCGGCAACAGTGCGCCAAATCTGTGAACTCATTGACGCCGGGTCAGAGATGGTCCGTCTGACGGTCAATAATGATGACGCGGCCCGCGCTGTCGAAAAAATCATAAAATCCATCCGGGATAAAGGCTGGGACACGCCCATCATCGGAGACTTTCATTTCAACGGACATACCCTGTTAAGCAAATATCCCGAATGTGCCCGTCTTTTAGACAAATACCGCATCAATCCCGGAAATATCGGCAAAGGCCGCCGGCACGATGAAAATTTCGCGCGCATTATTCAGACGGCTGTTGACAACAACAAAGCCGTTCGCATCGGCGTAAATTGGGGATCGCTCGATCAGGAACTTTTAACGGACTTCATGGACCGCAATGCCAGGTTAAAAAAACCAAAAAGCCTTAAAGACATCATCTGTGCGGCCATGATCCAAAGCGCCCTTCAAAGCGCGGCTTGTGCCGAGAAACTCGGCCTCAAAAAAGATAAAATCATCCTCAGCGTCAAAATGTCCCTCCTGCAGGACATGGTGAATGTTTACACGCGGCTTGCAAAAAAATGTGATTACGCTCTTCATCTCGGGCTGACAGAAGCCGGGGGAGATGTTCAGGGGATCACGGCAAGTTCAGCTGCCTTAGGACTCCTTCTGCAACAGGGAATAGGGGATACCATCCGCGTTTCCTTAACGCCTCATCCCTCTGTCACCAGGGCCCGTGAAGTCGAAGTCTGCAAAAGCCTCCTGCAATCCATGGGATTACGTTACTTTGCCCCGCGGGTGACAAGCTGCCCGGGGTGCGGACGAACAAGCTGTGATGATTTTCAACACCTTGCCCAAGACATCAATGCCCATATTCAGAAGAATATTCCTGCCTGGAGGAAACAATATCCCGGTGTTGAAAGATTAACGATTGCGGTCATGGGCTGTGTCGTCAACGGCCCCGGGGAAAGCCGCCATGCCGATATCGGCATCAGCCTGCCGGGGACATCGGAAAACCCCATGGCTCCCGTTTACACTGACGGGAAGCAGTTAACCACGCTCAAAGGCAAACACATAAAAGAAGAATTTATCGGTATTCTGGAAGATTACATTAAAAAAAAGTGCTGTAAATTGGCAAAGCAACCTTTTTAAATGGTAAACTTATTGTGGTGGTAAAAATGGAACTGTGTAACCGGAAACAAGAGGGAGGGCAAGAAATGAGAATGAGAATTTTGTTAGCAGCCGTTTTGACTTTCTGTTTAACCGGATTAGGACATGCTCAAAATGAGCCGCAAAAATCCGGACGTTGGGAGAACCGCAGCCAACAAAGGGATAATCGCCAACAGAAGCGTCAGGACCTCAAAGCTAATCGTCAACAGAAACGCCAGGATATCAAAGCTAATCGTCAACAAAAGCGCCAGGATATCAAAGCTAATCGTCAACAGAAACGCCAGGATTTTAAAGCTAATCGTCAACAAAAGATTCAGGATTTCAAAGATAATCGCCAACAAAGACGTCAGGATTTCAAAGACAATCGTCACCAAAAGATTCAGGATTTCAAAGACAATCGTCACCAAAAGATTCAGGATTTCAGAGATAATCGT
>CBDUYP010000054.1:0-6724 GCA_965371485.1 uncultured bacterium | reverse complement strand
TCCGTGGGAGGCGACCCCGCTGCAGGGACAGCTTGCGGTTGTGGCCCGGGAGGAGGGGGATTGTGAATTAAAGGAAATCTTTGCGGCCATTGATGTAAGAAAGACGTACGGCAAAGTTTTCCTTGTCGGCGCGGGGCCGGGTGATCCTGATTTGATGACTGTCAAGGCTGTCAAGGCTCTTAAAAAAGCTGACAGCATTTTTTATGACTACCTGGTACACACAGATATTTTGGATTATGCTTCCCGCGCCGAAAAAATCTATGTCGGGAAAAGAAAAGGGGAACACACCTTGCCGCAGGCCGAGTTATCCCGGCGTTTAAGGAAAAAGGCCATGGCAGGAAAAAATGTGGTCCGTCTTAAAGGCGGGGACCCGTTTATCTTCGGCCGCGGGGCCGACGAGATGGAATATCTGCGGGCCTTTCATATCAGGGTCGAGGCGGTCCCCGGGATAAGTTCCGCCACCGGAATCCCGACGAGCCTGGGTATTCCTCTGACCGCGCGCGGCGTATCATCGTCTGTGGCCTTTGTGAGCGGGCACGCGCCTTTGACAAAAATTCCCGAGGCCGAGACACTTGTCTTTTTCATGGGGTTGACGAATTTGGACCACATTGTCCGATCCCTCTTAAAGGCAGGGAAAGAAGACGCGACGCCTGCTGTCGTGATTTCCAGGGGAACGCGGATTGATGAAAAGATCATTGCCGGGACACTTGGTGATATCCGGGAAAAGGTCTCGGATGAAAGTTTAAATCCGCCAGCCCTGATTATCGTTGGTCAGACAGTAAAGTTTTTGCAGAATCATTCCGGCAAAAAAGAGAACATTCTCTATGTCGGAACCAACCCTGAAAAATATAAATCTCTGGGACGCATCATTCATCATCCCATGATCGAGATATCCCAAACCCCATCCCGGGAACAAAAAAAACAGATATTGTTAAAAGCGTTAGATCAAAGCGACATTATTCTTTTTACGAGCCGTTTTGCTGTGCGGGGGTTTTTTGATATTCTAAATTGTAGGGGGCAGGCATGCCTGCCCCCTACAATATTTGCCGTGATCGGGAAGGATACGGCATTTGCTTTGGGGCAATACGGGATCACGCCGCAGGTCATTGCCAAGAAAGAGACAAGTGTCGGAATGCTATCGGCCTTGGAGGAAAATTATGATCTTAAGGGAAAAAGGATATTATTTCCTCGCTCTGTTTTACCTAATCCTTATCTTAAAGAGGAACTGACCAAACGGGGCTGTACGGTCACGGAAGTGGCGGTTTATCAAAATACAAAGCCGGCCAAACGGGACTTGCCCACGGTTTGTGTTAATAAAGTTCTTTTTACCAGTCCCTCGACGATTAAGAATTTTCTTGAGGACTATGGTTCCATTCCCGACGGGTGGCAGATTTTGAGCAAAGGTCCCCGGACCAGGGAAAGTCTGAAAGCGGCAGGGTATGAAAGCGAAATTGTCACAGGGGAGGGAATATGAATCGATACCGCAGGCTCAGAAATTCAAAGGCTATCCGGGATCTCGTCAGGGAGACGTCTCTGACACGGGATGACCTGATCCAGCCTTTTTTTATCATCGAAGGAGCCAATAAAAGAGAAGCCATTTCCTCTATGCCCGGCATTTACCGTTATTCCGTTGATATGGTTTTAAAGGCCGTTGAAAATTATATTAAGGCAGGAGGGAAGGCAGGATTATTTTTCGGTATTCCTGATAAGAAAGACAGTCGCGCGACACAGGCTTACGCGGACAGCGGTGTGATGCAGACGGGAATTAAGGCCGTCAAAAAAGCATTTCCGGAATTTCTCGTGATTACGGATGTCTGCCTGTGCGCCTACATGGATCACGGGCATTGCGGCGTCATTTCGGATGCGCGCGTTGATAATGACAAGACGCTTGCGCTACTTGGCAAAATGGCGGTTTCGCATGCCGGGGCCGGAAGTGATATTATTGCCCCGTCGGATATGATGGATTTTCGCGTGCAGCACATTCGCGGTGAGTTGGATAAGAATAATTTTAATGATATCGTCATCCTGTCTTACGCGGTCAAATATGCTTCGGCTTACTACGGGCCGTTCCGGGAAGCAGCGGGTTCAAGCCCGTCAAGCGGGGATCGCAAGACCTATCAGATGGATCCGGCCAATAGTCGCGAGGCCTTAAAAGAAGCCCGGCAGGATGTCAGCGAAGGGGCGGATATGATCATGGTTAAACCGGCCCTGGCTTATCTCGATATTATTCGTATTCTCAGACAGGAACTCTCTGTACCGATGGTCGCTTACAATGTCAGTGGTGAATATTCTATGATCAAGGCCGCAGCAGCGAACAAGTGGCTTGATGAAAAAGATACGGTTTTGGAAACCCTTACGTCCATGAAAAGGGCCGGGGCGGATGTGATCATCAGTTATCACGCGCAGGATGCGTTGGCCTGGATGAGGGAATGAAAAAAAAGATGAAGGCAGGAAGTTGCGAAAAATTATTTCAGCAGGCGCAGGATGTCCTCGTCGGCGGGGTTAACAGCCCTGTGAGGTCATTTCAATCTGTCGGCGGCCATCCTCTTGTGATGAAATACGGCCGGGGCGCGAAACTCTATGACCGGGACGGGAATGCCTATACCGATTACTGTCTCTCGTGGGGTGCCTTGATTTACGGGCATGCTCATCGCAATGTCGTTCTCGCTGCCAAGAAAACCGTGGAACGGGGCGTGAGTTTCGGCACGACCACAAGCGCTGAGATCGATATGGCCCGCCATATTGTTCTATGCGTCCCGTCGATTGAAAAGATCCGTTTTGTCAATTCCGGAACAGAGGCTGCGATGAGCGCGATCCGTCTGGCACGCGGCTATACTCACAGAGATATTGTGGTTAAATTCGACGGTTGTTATCACGGCCATGTTGATGACTTATTAACCACGGCCGGTTCAGGCGTGGCGAATTTAAAAGAATCTTCCAGTCTGGGAATTCCCAAGAGCCATATTGAGAATACCTTAAGCCTGCCCTACAATGATACGGATGTATTGGAAAAGACACTTTCGCGGCATAAAGACCGCATTGCCTGTGTGATTATTGAGCCTGTTGCCGGAAACATGGGTGTTATTCCGGCGAAGAAAGAATTTTTAAAGCGGATGCGGGATTTGACAAAAGAATACGGGATCGTTCTTATCTTTGACGAGATTATGACAGGATTTCGCGCCGACAAAGGATGTGTGCAAACTGATGTCGGCATTATTCCTGACATGACATGTCTGGGGAAGATCATCGGCGGGGGATTTCCTGTCGGGGCATACGGAGGAAGGAAGGATATTATGGAATGTCTGGCACCTTCAGGAGGTGTTTACCAGGCAGGGACATTCTCAGGAAATCCGGTTGTCATGCGGGCAGGTTTGGCTACGCTGAAACTGCTTAACAAAGATTTTTACGCGAGTCTCAACAAACGCACGGAAGAATTTGCGTTAAATATCAATCAATGGTTTCAGGAAAACGGAACATCTGCTCACATGTCCCATTACAAATCCATGATGAGTATCCGGTTTCGAAAAGAACCGGTTGATCATTATAAAGACGCGCAGGATGCGTCCTCAGGGGAGGTGTACGGCCGGCTTTTCCGTCATCTCCTTAAATCCGGAATCTATTGGCCGCCGGCAGATTTAGAATCCTTTTTTGTTTCCGGGATGCATACGAAAAAGGATCTCGCTGTATTGGCAGAAACATTGAAGACATTTTTTATAGCATAGGAATTTTCACCTTCGGTGGAAATTCCAACGCGGGCATAAAATAGTTGCGCGAAGCGCCTATTTTATAAAATTAAGGAGGGAGCCATCATGTTTAGAAAAATCAAACACTCCGGTTTATCAATCACATTAGCAGCTTGTGTCATCAGCGCTGCGGGTTGTGTTCCTTTGCTTCTCGGCGCGGCCGCAGGGGCCGGGGGATATGCCTGGACCAAAGGGGTCATGACCAAACAGTTTGATGTCTCTGCCGTAAAACTCCACAAGGCCACGCTCAAGGGTCTTAAGAAAATGGACCTTTCCATCCGGGAAGATGAGCACGACCGCCTTTCGGCAAAGATTGTTTCACAATTCTCCGGAGGGAAATCGGTGAAGATCACCATCAACGCTGTTACGGAACGTGTCTCGAAAATCAATATCCGGGTCGGATTTATCGGTGATAAAACGAAATCAGAGATGATCCTCAACGCTATCCAGAAATATCTTTAAGGAGACCCCCATGAGGCAAATTGTTTTCGCCGGCTTGTTAAGTTTTCTGATTCTCTTTGGTTTTGTGAATAATAGCCAGGCCGAGATGATGGATGATTTTTTATGGGGCAGTGTTCTTGAAACCTACGTGGACGACAACGGCCGCGTCAATTATGCCGCGCTTAAGAAAAACAGAAAAGACCTGGATATGTTTATCCGTCATATTCAGGACATAAATGTCGAGTCCTTGTCTTTAGAAGAAAGAAAGGCTTTTTGGATTAATGCGTACAATGCCCTGACGTTACAAATTGTGGCAAAAAAATATCCTGTGAGCAGTATCCGACATATTGATTTCGGGATGGTCTGGAAAATCAAGCGGCGGGTGGCGCGGGGTAAGTACAGTTTGGAATACATTGAACATGAAATTCTAAGGCCGATGGGGGATCCGCGTATTCATTTTGCCATTAACTGTGCTTCCATCAGTTGTCCGAATTTGCCGCGGGAACCTTTTTATCCGGATCAGATAGAAGAGCAATTGGAAAAAGCGGTTAAGGATTTTATAAACAATCCGCAAAAGGTGCGTCTGGAGCGCACAGGCAATGCCCTTCGATATTCTGTTATCTTTGATCGATTTCGTGAGGATTTTCTAAAAGTAGCGCCGGATATCCGGTCTTACATAAAAAAATATATGAATAAGAGAGACAGGTCGTACATGGCGACGCACCGGATCATGATGATAAAATTAGAATATGATTGGGGTCTTAATGAGCAGTAAGCGGTTCAGGGCAAAAGGAGGATATTGTGCCGACAACGCAAAATAAAGTCATGCGTCAAAAGGTTGAAGAATATTACGGCAAGGTTTTAAAAACCAAGAAAGATTTAAAGACAAGCGCCTGCTGTACCCTCGAGAAGATGCCGGCTTATGTACGTGAACCGTTAAAGCTTATTGAGGAAGAGGTCCAGAATAAATATTACGGCTGCGGCACTCCTTTTCCTTTGGCCCTTGAGGGGATGAAGATCCTTGATTTGGGATGCGGAACAGGTAGAGATTGTTTTGTGCTTTCCTTTTTGGCTGCAGAGACCGGGGAGGTGGTCGGGATTGATATGACCGATGAGCAGTTGGCCGTTGCCCAGCGGTATCTGCCGGTACAAATGGAGAAATTCGGTTATCAAAAAGCGAACGTGCGCTTTATGAAAGGGTATATTGAAGATTTAGAGGGGCTGGGTCTTCCGGAATCATATTTTGATATTGTTGTCTCCAACTGTGTGGTGAATTTGTCTCCGGATAAAGATGCTGTCATGAGGGAGGTTTATCGTGTGTTAAAGCCGGGAGGGGAGTTTTTCTTTTCTGATGTCTACTGTGACAGAAGACTTCCGGCGTGGGCGAGAGAGGATTCGGTTCTGCTGGGAGAATGTCTCGGCGGAGCGCTTTATTGGAAGGATTTTGAGCGATTGGCACGAAAAACCGGGTTTCATGATCCGAGGGTTTTTGCCTGTAAAAAAATCGATCTTTTTGATCAGGAGACGATTGACAAGGTCGGGTTTGCGCGTTTTGATTCGATAACATATCGTTTGTTTAAACTGCCCTGTCTGGAAGATGCCTGCGAAGATTACGGGCAGAGCGCGATTTATAAAGGAAGCATCAAGGAAAGTCCCCATCGTTTTATGCTGGATAATCATCATATCTTTGAGGCCCAAAGACCGATGCTCGTCTGCGCCAACACCGCCCATATGCTGCAGGATACACGATTACGCCGGCATTTCACTGTCACAGGAGATATGTCAACGCATTACGGCTTGTTCAAAGGCTGCGGCGAGACTCCGATGATCCAGGAGGGGATAGAGGGCGCCGGAGGGTGTTGTTGAGGATATGATCCATATTATTATTCCTGTTTTTAACGAAGAAAGAATATTGCTTGAGAAGAAGGATTATTTCCAGGATCTCAAGAAGAATGCCGGAATTATTTTTGCGGATGGAGGGAGCAGCGACAGGACAGTTGAAATCGCACGGAATTACGGAGAGGTTGTCTGTTGCCGACGCGGCCGGGGAATACAAAAAAACCGCGGAGCCGAATTTGCCAAAGGAGAAAAATTACTTTTTATGCACGTTGATACGTGTATTGACAGTGAGGCCCTGGAGAAAATCAACCATGCGTTAAGCAACGGAATTTGCGGCGGCTGTTTAACTTTGGCGGTTGATGACCACAGATGGATTTTCCGGTTGTTTGAAAGAATTGTAAACTTCCGGGCCAAATATTTCCACGTCATTGACGGGGATTTAGGTTTATTTGTCAAAAAAAGCATCTTTAATAAGGCCGGGCGGTTTGACCCTATTGCGATGACAGAGGATATTTTATTTTCCAGAAAACTGCGCGCACAAGGCAAAGTTGTTGCCCTTAGTCCTTTGATCATTGCCTCAAGCCGGAAGTGGAGACAAGAAGGCTTTTTAAAAACTTTTCTGGGATACACATCGGCTTATTTTCAGATTTGGAAAAAACAGCTTTAATCATCTTTGCACGGGAACCCCGCGACGGCAAGGT
>CBDUYP010000053.1:0-6776 GCA_965371485.1 uncultured bacterium | reverse complement strand
GGCCGTTTATTCGTGATCGCCATAGCTGTTTGAAATCCGGGTTCCTGGTCCTGTGAACGCCGCCACGGCCCGCCTTTTTCAAAGGGGGGTGAAAATTTCTCACCTCCCCCCCCCTTTTTTTTAAATGGGGGTGATTTGTCTGCTTCCCCCCCTCTGAAAAAGGGGGGTGAGGGGGGATTTTGGGATTCAAAGAAATCCGAAATCAGGAAGGAAACCGTCTTGCGCGTTGTGACCTTGCTTAAAAATTCCAGGGCATTGGCAATATTTGTCGAACGGTTCTGTGGTTCAAAATAAAGCACCTCACGGATGAGGCGCAAAACATTCTGGATACCTTTGCGCGGCGGAATAAACTTTTCGATTTTATCGGTAAAAATAATCACACCCACCTTATCGTTGTTGCGGATCGCGGAAAACGCCAGCACCGCCGCGATCTCAGCGGCCAGCTTTGATTTCAATTCATTGACACTAGCAAAACGGCATGACCTTGAGACATCAATCAAAAGCATCACCGTAAGTTCCCGTTCTTCGATAAACTTTTTAACATGCGCTTTTCCCGTGCGGGCCGTGACATTCCAATCGATGGTGCGGATATCATCCCCCATCCTGTACTCACGCACCTCATCAAACTCCATCCCCCGCCCTTTAAACACACTCTCATACTGCCCGGCAAAAACATCCGTCACCATGCGCGACGTGGTAATCTGAATGCGTCTGACTTTTTGAAACAGGTCCTTGGGGATCACGGCACTGCCACCTCATCAAAAATCCTCTTAATCAAATCCTCCGGAGTCTTTTCTTCTGCTTCGGCTTCGTAACTGACGATCACGCGATGCCGTAACACATCCATGCCGATGGTTTTAATATCCTGCGGAGTCACATATCCGCGGCCCTGCAGGAACGCATAGGCCTTGGAGGCAATCGCCAAATTAATCGTAGCCCGAGGAGAGGCACCATACTGGATCAAACCCTTTAAATCCGGCAAATTGTAATCCTGCGGTTGACGGGTCGCCTCAACGATATCCACAATGTAATGCTCAATCTTTTCATCCATATACACCTCATCGACCACACCCCGGGCACGGACAATATCCTCCGGCGTGACAACCGGTTGGACGTTGATCTGTACGTTGGTAAATGACATGCGCTTAAGGATGTTAAGCTCTTCCTCCTTGGAGGGATAATCCACTTTGACTTTAAGCATAAACCGGTCCACCTGGGCCTCGGGCAGAGGATATGTCCCTTCCTGTTCAATCGGGTTTTGCGTGGCCAGAACCAAAAAAGGATCATCTAATTTCAGGGTTTCCTCCCCGATCGTAACCTGGCGTTCCTGCATCGCCTCAAGAAGCGCGCTTTGCACCTTAGCCGGCGCGCGGTTAATCTCATCGGCCAGGATAATATTGGCAAAGATCGGCCCTTTTTTAACCTCAAATGTCCCTGTCTTTTGATTGTAAATGAGTGTGCCGGTAAGGTCAGCCGGAAGCATATCCGGGGTAAACTGCAATCGCTGAAATTTTGTCTGAATCGTTGAAGATATGGTCTTGACCGCCATGGTCTTTGCCAGACCCGGCACCCCTTCAATCAGGATATGCCCGTTAGCCAATAACCCAACGAGAAGCCTCTCGAGCAGTTTCCTCTGCCCGACAATGACCTTTTGGGTCTCCATCAAAATAGCTTCAACAAAACCACTTTCCTTCTGAACCTTCTCATTAATTGCCGCAATACCGCCTTCTGTCATGGTTTCTTCCTCCTATGCTTCAAAATACACATCAATCCTGTCAACTTTGTTGTTTCGGATATCCTTGGCGTAAACTGCCGGGATGATCTCTCCGGTGATCTCTGACGGACGCGGATTATGGGGATACGTGAGAACTATTTTTTTAATCCGGCATTTACTTTTACCATACGTATTGCGCCGTTTAGAGTTATGGTAAACGACCAGCGTCAAACCAAGGAAGTTAAAGGCATATGTATTCTTTGGAAAAGAGATCGTCTCTTTCCGCCGTTTTTTGTTTAAATATTCAATGGTTTGCGCTTTTTTCGTAAACAGCCATCCGGCCAGGGCCGGTTTTAATACGCAATAAAGCTGCCCGTTATTGTCGATACGGAAAGGTGTTTTCCCCGCGTTCATAAGCAGCCATATGTGCATAAACTCTGCCGTACTGCCGGATAAACGCGCCACAAATCCCTGCCCGTGCAGCGAGGGATCCTCGTGGGCACTGCTCACAATAAAAGAAGAATTTTCCAGGGGACTTCGTCCATAACGTTCACCGTCGAGAAAAGGGATGAGAGTGTCTTCAAAGGTTTCGTAAAATTCTTTAAAAAGACGCACGCGCAGAAGTTCAAGCAAATACTTGTATTCCATGTGCAACCAAATGGATTCGTTCTCAAGCCATCCCCTCGGAAAGATGCGCGTCCGGCCGATCTCTTCGCTTTGACCGGAAAGCTCGGCATTGACCTTGTACATCTTCAGTTTTTTATCAAAAAGCGGACTCTTGCGTAAAACCTGATAAAGTTTCCGGGCCTTATCCTGATCCGTCTCAACACGCAACGCATGTACAAAACCTTCAAGAAATAAAGGAAGAACGTGCTTTTTAAATTCGACAGGATAAACATGACGCCCGGTGAGTTTCTTGTGCCGGGTGACTTCATAGAAAAAATACGTGGGGAACAACCCCTTTTTATCCCCGGCCTTTTTAATGGCACCATCGGCTCTTGCTATAATCAATGTAAGGAAATTTCTGACACGATCCATGGGGATTGCCTGCTCCTCACCTTCAATCCCTTTGCGAACTCGGGAACGATACGTTTCCTTAACATCATTGGCCTTATGCCAGTAGGAAACAGGATCCTTCTCTGTCAACAACAACTCCTCAAGCGCATCCATAAATATACCCAATTCCTCAAAAACCTTGATCACATCATCAGAACGCAGATGCATTTGTTCGATTTGATTTATAATAAACACACAATATCGTTTCAACTCCAAAGTCTCACAGATGGATGACCCTAAAAGCCCCGGCAATCCGTTTAGGGAATCGTACCAGCCCGGCTTACCCGCTTCCATTTCAATACCGATCCCCGAAGGGTCCCATGTCGCGGCCTTATTGGTAATCAAACACAGCAATTTTGCCAACAGCGTTGTGAAATAAATCTCACCCTGCCCATTCTGTGTGCGCAACTTATGACCGGCCGCAGAAGCGTGAATTTCCTTGGCACCGCTTTTAACAGCATGATATTGACGTACCCCCTTGTCTGTCAGGACATACCTCTCCTGACGGGGAAGGACATAATGATCATTAAGGTAAAAAGAAAAATCTTTTCTTTCCAATAAAAGTGCCCGCAGATCCTCCGGATAGATCGCCAGATAACTCTCGATCAAATCCAGATTGTACGTCCAGTGATCCGTCCAGAACCCCTCGCCATGATCGGCAAGTTCCTGCTTATGGCAGATGCCCAGAACACTCGCAAGAAATTCCTTGGGCGGAACTTTTAAAGGAATATTATTGTGTGCGACGAGGTTCAGCAGTTCGCCGGGCTGAAATCCGCCAAGCAGACTGTGTCGGATAAGATGCGTGTCGCCCTTCTTGATACAGCTTTCCATGACCGCATCGATTTTTGAGGGGTCCGCAACCGCAAAAGACACCCCCTTGACCACGAGAGGATTGTAGCCGTCGGCCTGCAGGAGGCTTAAAAAATTTACGATATTATTATCCCGCACGTTCTTGTTGAACCACACATCATTGCGGCGGTTTTGATTGACGTCCCGGTAATTTCCGTTTCCCTGAGAAAAAGGCGTAGGGGATAGAGTAAAATGATTGTAGTCCCGCTCTAAATCACCGTGTTTACGGCTGAAAACATTAAAAGTCACATAACCACCGTCCCGGGTCCTCAGAGAGACGGGCAGGCCTCCTCTTAAAACATTATCAAGAAAGGTCTGGGAAGAATACTGATTAAACTCAGGAGAAGAGCTGTTTGTAAAGGCAGCCCTTTTTACGCTTAAGATGGTGTCTTCATTTCGCTTCGCTTTTTTATCGATAAAATCTTTGACCAATGTCTGCTTGACGATTTTCTGAAGATGCGCCTCACTCTTTGCGTAACCGGTTAGTGAAATCATTTCCCGGCGGCGTTTGGGAGAAAGGGCGAATTTCGTAAAACTCATGGCGCACGGTGTTCTGTTACTGGTCTGCTGAACGGAAGGGACCTGATAATGCTTGCTTTCCAGAAAACGCTGCGGGCTTAGAAAATCCGTTGTGCCCGCGAATACACAGGAGGCATCCACGATGGTATCTGACAGTTTTTGTTTTTGCCCGGAAGCAGAAGCGGTAAAACTGAAATAAAAATTTCCTTCCGTGATATGCACAACGTCAGGGGTATCCGAGACCTCAACATCCAAATGAAAGAACGGGGCTTTGTTCTTAAGATTGCGCACCTTGATCCAGGCCTCCACGGTTCTGGAGAGATTTTTTGCCAGCCAATCCTTTATGCCAAAGGACGTGATGACAGGAAGGCCGTCGATCAATTCTATCGCGTATTTCTTTCTCGAAATGTTTTCAATCGTAACGCGGCGCACCAATGCTGGAAAATCTTCCTGCGGCATGGTGAAATAATTCACCCGGGCAACCAATCCTAACGCGGCATTTGTCTCTTCAATGGTCAGGTCATGAGAGGTCATATACATCTTCTGTTGAGATTTGGATGACGGATGATCCCGGAAGGGTTCCCAGAAAAACGCCTTGCTGCCGGATTTCACTTTGATAAATGTGCGAAAACCCTGCAAAGACGTCAAACGATAGGCCTTATTCGCCGGCTGGAATTCCAACATCGCCTTGTCTTTGCTCTCGATGCCAAAGCTGGCAATACATTGCCCTCTGTTGACAAAGAAAACCCACATCGGAATCCCCCAAAGGCCTGCCACCCCCGGGAAGAAATTGCTAAATGGTTTGCTTTGATTATAATTTTCAATGACAAAGCAACCGTCGGTATCCAAATGATACTCAACTTTATTCTTATTTTTGCCTGATTTCTTCATGGGTAGTGATTCATTACTCCGGATGCTTCAATGTCCTAAACAGATTGTAATACCCTGATAGTTTAGCCCATAAAATAAAACCGGAATTATCCTTATCGCTGAACCGTATGCGGTTAATCTCAAACACATCTTTATTGAAGCGGTCGTATCCCCGGTTGGTTGCCATAGCGGCCCGGTATCCGGAAGTTTGCAAACGCTTTTTGATGTCGTCATTAAACCCGCCCACCGGATAGGCAAAATAATCAATACGTGTACTTAAATTGCCCTCTAAAACAGCCTTGCTCTCTTCTATCTCATACCGCCGCCGGTGTTCGTTAAGATCAGGAAGATACGCTTGCGTCATCCCGTGACTGCCGTAAGAGATGTCGTGCGCCTGCATTTGGTAGATTTGCCGCCAGGTCAGGAATCCCTCCCGGCCGATGAATTCCGGTGATATGAATAAGGTCGCTGGAAATTGATTTTGTTGCAGGACAGGAAAAGCATGGAGAAAATTATTTTCATACCCGTCGTCGAAAGTCAAAACAACGCTTTTTTCGGGAAACATCCTGTCATGTTTAACCCCTTCGACAAATTCATCAAGCGTCAAAACACGGTATCCATGATTTTTGAGGTATGCCATGTGTTTTTGAAAATTTTCAGGGCTGACCGTATCGGATTTCAGCGTTTCGGAATCCTCAACCTTGTGATACATCATGATCGGCACGACATATTTATCCGGAAGCCAAAATCCCGCAATGCTTGCGAGGACCGATACAATAATAAACGATACAAATAATACTTTGGTGATTAAACTTTTATTGAAAATTTTCATAACTACGACAATGCCTGCTTAACCATACTGCTGACCATTTTATTATCGGCCCGGCCCGCGACTTTGGCAACAACGGCCTTCATCACACGGCCCATATCCTTCATCCCCGCGGCCCCTGTGGCCTTTACAACCTCATCAACGATCGGCTTTAATTTGTCTTCGGACATCTCTTGGGGGAGATAACCTTTTAAAAAGACCAATTCCTGCTTTTCCTTATCGGCAAGATCACTGCGCCCGCCCTTTTCAAACTGCTCAATCGAATCCTGGTGCTGTTTGACCTGTTTCTTAATAACACCGATGACATCCACATCCTCCAATTTCTTTAACTTGGTGTCAATCATGATATTTTTAAGCTGGGCCCTTAGAAAGCTGAGTGTTTCTTTTTTCATGGTATCCCTGTCCTTCATGGCCTGCTTGTAATCATTATCAATCTGTTCTGCCAGCATAGGATTTCCTCTCCGTTAAAAAGTACTATTATATTAAATACTTATCTTAAAGGTTTTATTGTGCAATTTCAATGCTTTTGTGATTTCAGAGAGTACAGTATCAATGGATTGGTTATTATCGGGCGGGGTTGAATCTATTTGATTTTTCGTCAGGCCGGAAAAACATATTCCTCGTTCAAAGTAACCCATTCCTCTTTTAAAAATGCGGCTTCAGGGTAGGCGGCAGACGCGGTATCCTCATCCTCGACAGGCAGAGAATCATCTGCGAGGCCCAGGAGAAGAGGCAAATTGACCGGTGTCACGTTAATAATAATCGGGATAAACCCGTCAATGTGCATCTCCCCAATCGGCTGCATCTCGAGTGGCAAAGGCACCCCATTCCCGTCGCGTTTAATCTGCAAATCCAGTAGCTCGGGGTTGAGGTTGATCCCGCCGGGGTTTGTACTCGCAACCGCACTGGAAGAGACGTCCTGCCCCAATAGCGCCGAGG
>CBDUYP010000052.1:0-6822 GCA_965371485.1 uncultured bacterium | reverse complement strand
AAAACGTGACTGGGGCCGGCCGCGTAATCTCCCAAAGCTGTCGGGCTGTAGGGTCCGAGAAAGACAGCCCCGGCATTTCTGATTTTCTTGGCAACACTCATGGGATTATTCGTCAGTATTTGCAAATGTTCGGGAGCAATTCTGTTGGCAATGGCGGCTGCCTCTTCAATATTTTTGGCATAAATAATATAGCCCTTTGAAATACGCTTGCGAATCTGTTTGATCAGCTGTTTTGAGGTGGTAATGAGAACCGCCAGCCCTCCGAGATGTTCTATCTGCGCTTCCAAATCGGCAATGATATAGTCCGGATTGCTGTGACGGTTGGCAATGATGACAAGTTCTGTCGGCCCTGCCAGCATATCAATACCCACATATCCGAAAAGCTGGCGCTTGGCCTCGGTCACATACATATTCCCGGGACCGATGATCTTATCCACCTTGGGGATGGTTTTGGTTCCGAAGGCCAATGCCGCGATCGCCTGGGCTCCGCCGACCTTATAAATTTCATTGGCCTTCAAGAGATTGGCAACGGCAAGAATGTAAGGATTAACCCGTCCGTCTTTATCCGGCGGCGTGACCAGGACAACGCGTTTGACGCCGGCCACCTTGGCGGGAATCGCTGTCATATAGACAGACGAGACCAGCGGGGCTGTTCCCGCGGGGATGTAAATTCCGACGGTATCAAGCGGCAGAATATTTTCTTTTAACAGGACGCCTTCTGTATCTTTAATCCGGCAGGGTTTTTGCACCTGCTTTTTATAAAAAAGCGTGACATTGCTGATGATTATTTTTAAATCCGCGATAAAGTCACCGGTAATGTTTTGAAATGCCCCGCTGATTTCACTCTCGGCAACACGGATGTCTTTGGGCGTCAATTTGGCCTCATCAAACCGTTTGGTGTATTTAATGACGGCTTCGTCTCCTTTGTGTTTTACGTCGTCGATGATGCAGCGCACTTTTTCTTCGACATGTTTTCTGCGTATGCTGAAGTGTCGGTCGTACAGTTTTTGAATTCCGTTCCCGTCGCGTTTGAGAATTTTCATTTCAATTTTTCCTTAATCAATACCTCAGCCTGTTGTATGGCTTTCTCCACGTTCTCGGTTTGTTTGCTTCCGGCCTGGGCCAATTGCGGCCGCCCTCCACCGCTGCCGTTGATGATCGGCGCGATTTCCTGAATGATTTCATCGGCCTTGATGCCTTCTTTGACAAGATTATCAGTGACGGCTACAAGAATATAAGCATCCCCACAAGAGCGGGATCCCAGAATGATAACAGATGATTTGACTTTTTGTTTGATTAAATCTGAAACCTTGCGCAGGATTTCGATTCCGACATTATCAAACGTCTGCGTGACAACCGTCGTGCTCTTTATCACGTTAGCTTTATTGATAATATCACTGAGTGTATCCTGAATAGATTCAAATTGGTATTTGTCCTGTTCTTTCTGTTTTATTTTTTTTGCCTCTGCCTTATTACGGTTTGCGGTTTCCTGTCTCAATTGCTGTTCCTGCTGATTGGTAAAGGCCAATGCGCCTCTCCCTGTTTCGGCTTCAATACGTCGAATCCCCTGAGCAATAGAGCTTTCACGGGTGATTTTGAAAGGGCCAATTTGCCCCAAGGATTCCAGATGCGTTCCGCCGCAGAATTCTTTCGAGTAACTTTTGATTGAAACGATCCGGACCGTATCCCCGTATTTTTCTGCAAAAAAAGCCAGGGCGCCGACCTTTCTGGCTTCCTCAATAGACATGACCTCTTTTGTAACTTTATCGTTGGCCATAATATGCTCGTTAACGAAATCTTCGATCTCATGTATTTTTTCTTTTGTTACGGCCTGCGGATAGGTGAAATCAAAACGCAGGCGATCCTCGGCAACCAGTGAGCCTTGCTGTTGGACTTGGGGTCCCAAAATATTTCTTAGCGCCGCCTGCAGGAGATGCGTTGCCGTATGACTGCGCACAATCGATAAACGGCGCTCTTTATTAACTCGTGCTGTAACGGTATCGTTCACGCTTAAAGTTCCATCGGTAACGTTTCCAATGTGAATAAAGATATCATCTGTTTTCTGTGTGCCGAGAATATTGATTCTGGCATTATTCAAGATGATGTCACCGGTATCACCGATTTGTCCACCAGCCTCGGCATAAAAGGGTGTTTCATCTAAAATGACCTTAACCCTGTCTCCTTGGGACACTTGTTTGGTGTCCTGATTATTTTTGAGGAGTTTGATAATCTTACACTGCCCGGAGGTCTTCTCGTAACCCGTAAATTTCGTTTTGGGCACGTCTAAGATCAAGTCGGTATCTGTAAAAACGTTTCCGGCCATTTTGCTTGAGGAGCGTGAACGCCTTTTCTGTTCTTCCATGTGCTCTTGATAATGTTTAATGTCAGCAGCACTCTCCTGCTCTGTAAGCCCGCTTTGTCCGGCGGTATGAACAATCGTCGAAAGGGGCAATCCGTAGGTGTCATGAAATTTAAAATACACTTCCCCCCGTTGTTCACTCGTCAGTTGAGATAAATCAAGTTTTTTTAATTCCGGAATCCTTTGTTTCCTTACGCGTATAAATGCTTCTTCGGTCTTCTTGACGAGAGGGATAATATCCCTGGTTCTGTTCCGAAGTTCAGGGTATGGTGTTTTCATGGCCACAACAACCGCCGTAACAAGTTTGTGAATGCTTGCGCCCTGCCCCCCGCTGCTTAAGACAATGTTCGTGCTGTCGGTAATTAATCGTTTGACAACAGAACCTCTCTCTTTATTCGATGGGATCACACCGTCGTTAATCGCAAAAACAATCGCCCGGATATGGTCGGCGATGACAAGTTTTTGTTGCGGGGCAATCTTTACGGTATCCCCTTCAATCAACTCGTCGATGGCCTCACGGATTGGTATAAAAATGTCAATGTCAAAATTGTTTCGTTTTCCCTGAACCACCGCGGACAGGCGTTCTAATCCCATGCCGGTGTCGATATTTTTTCCCGGTAAGGGTTCGAGTGTGCCGTCTTCTTTACGGTTGAATTGCGTGAATACGAGATTCCAGATCTCGGAGAACCGGCCACAATCGCAATCGGGATTGCAGTTTTTATTTTTGCAGTCCGGATTTATGCCGTAATCGTAAAAAATTTCAGAACACGGTCCGCACGGTCCGTTGGGTCCTTTGGCTTTGGCTTCAGCCGGCCAGAAATTGCTCTTATCCCCGAGCTTGACGAGTCTGTCACCGGGAATCTTTATATCTTTAAGCCATATCTCTTCGGCTTCTTTGTCTTCCTTATAAACCGAAACCCATAGTTTTTTCTTCGGAAGACGTAATTCCTGCGTCAAGAATTCCCATGCCCAGCAGATCGCGTCTTTTTTAAAGTAATCCCCGAATGAGAAATTCCCGAGCATTTCAAAGAACGTGTGGTGAAAAGCGGTTTTGCCGACTTGGGTCAGATCATCTGTGCGAAGACATTTCTGGGAGGATGCCCCGCGGGAATATGTGTCAATGTTTCCTAAGAATTGACGCTTAAACTGCTGCATTCCCGCGGTGGTAAACAAAACCGTTGGGTCTTCTTTGGGAACAAGGGAATCACTGGCAACGATCGTGTGGCCTTTGGACGCAAAAAAGTCTAGGAATTTTTTTCTGATCTCGTCGGTTGTCATGCGTTTGTGACAATAGAATTATTATATCTCCAATTTTGTATGGAGCTGCTTCTCGATCTTGCTGAGAACCTTGGGATTCTCTGCCAGGAACCGGCGGACGCTGTCACGTCCCTGCCCGATTTTCTCATTTTCGTAAGAAAACCAGGAGCCGCTCTTGTTGATAACCTCAGATTTGACACCCAAATCAATGATGTCACTTATTCGGGAGATCCCTTCATTAAACAAGATTTCAAATTCAGCCGTTCGAAACGGTGCGGCGACCTTGTTTTTGGCGATTTTAGCCCGGACGCGGTTGCCGATAAACTCGTCTCCTCTTTTTAAGGCTTCAATCCTTCTTAGGTCAATACGCACCGAGCAGTAGAATTTTAAGGCATTGCCTCCTGTTGTTGTTTCGGGATTGCCGAACATGACGCCGATCTTCATACGGATCTGGTTGATAAATATCACACAGGTCTTTGATTTGCTGATGGCGGCTGTCAGTTTTCGTAAGGCCTGCGACATCAACCGTGCCTGCAATCCCATGTGGGAGGCACCCATTTCACCTTCGATTTCTGCGCGGGGCGTTAAGGCGGCGACAGAATCAATGACGACCAGGTCAACGGCATTTGACCGCACCAGGGTTTCGGTAATTTCCAGGGCCTGTTCCCCGGTATCCGGCTGAGAGATGAGAAGGTCTTCCAGTTTAACCCCCACTTTTTTGGCGTAGGAAGCGTCAAAGGCATGTTCCGCGTCAACAAAAGCAGCCACTCCGCCTAATTTTTGCACTTGATTAATGATGCTTAGCGTCAGGGTGGTTTTTCCTGAGGATTCCGGGCCGTAGATTTCAACAACGCGTCCTCTGGGAACCCCACCTATCCCTAAGGCCAAATCAAGCGCCAGGGAGCCGGTGGGAATAGCGGGGATGTCCTGATGAACACTTCCGTCGAGTTTCATAATAGCCCCTTTGCCGAATTGTTTCTCAATCTGGGCTAATGCCAGGTCCAGAGCTTTTCTTCTGTTGGTAAGATCTTTGGAATCTGCTGTTTTTTGTGCCTGAGTCATTTTTTTCTCCAATGTTTTATGGTTGGTGTAATAATTTATGTCAGCACGCCCTTTAAACTGGGGTGACCTTCTCGCGCGTGGATTTTATTTAATTAAAGAGGGGAACTTGGGGTTCCGTATATTAGTATTATTTATTAGAAGAGGCAATTATACACGAGGAATATTTTGTTGTCAATAAGTTAGCCAGAGCCACGACACTGATGGCCGCGGTATCCACCTTTAAGACATTTTGCCCCAGAGAGACGGGAATACAGCCCGCATCAATGGCCAAAGACACTTCCTGCGGGGTAAAGTCTCCTTCCGGACCGATAAAGAAAATGATTCTTTTGTAGTATTGGAATTTCGAAGAAATTCCAACACGGGCATAAATTAGTTGCGAGCCATCAGATCTATAATGCGAGCTTAATTTATGGGTTTTTTTTATGGTAAATGCTTGATTAAGATTCTGTCTTTTCCCTGCCAGGCATGGGATAAAGGCGGCATCATGACGGGTTAAGCCGTTAATGACTTCACGAAAATCGGTCATGGGGTGGATGACCGGAATGGTTGTTCGCTGGGATTGTTTGGCGGCATGGACTGCCTTTTTTTGATAGCGCAGCGTTTTTTTCTCTGCCCGTTCTTTGTCCAAAAGGACTTCAGTCCTTTTGGTTTTAAGGGGTATGATTTCATCAACGCCCAACTCCGTACATTTTTCAATGATGAATTCAAATTTGGCCTTCTTGGGGACGGCGCAGGCCAGAATGACGGGAATGCTTTTTTGCGGGTTCGCTTTATGACGGGAATCAATCTTAACGTCGACGTGATTGTCTTTGAGAGTGAGAATGCGTCCGACAGCCTCCTCTCCGCTTCCGTTGAAAATACAGACTTGACTATCGCGTTTTAAACGAAGGACATGGCGCATGTGGTGGATTTCATCTTCATCCGTGACCGTTACGATGTCATCATGGAGTTGGGCGTTGGCAGAAAAGAGACGATGCATATGCTTAAATTAGAAAGTGGACCGAGGGGGATTCGAACCCCCGACCTCCTGATTGCGAACCAGGCATTCTCCCAACTGAACTACCGGCCCAGGGAATTATCAATGGAAAGAAATATAATGGTTCCCATCATACCAAAACTTTTCAGGCATGACAAGGGATAGGGATGGGGAGAATTTTTTATATTAGATCGGGATATAATTTCAGACTTTCCTGGATGCGGCGTAAATAGCGGGCGGTCATGGAGGGGCCTTTAAGTTCTCTGGGATGAATGGCCTTCCATTGCCCCGGCATGAGAACCTGGGACTCGATAAAACGTCGCAGGATTTTTTGAAATTGGTTGCGGTCCATCCGGTTTTTGACCTTGATGGCCTCTCCAATAACTTCTAACAATCCATCACCGGTGCTGCGGTATTCATAATTAATCACTGATGAACGGCTTACCACGGTTCGCAGAACCGGATTAGGCTTTTTTCCGGCAGCATAAATAAGATCCCGGTATAATTTCTGGAAAAGAATGGCTTTTTGTTTACGGCTTTCCGTTAGAAGCAGATCCTGCTTATTGACATAAGACCCTGCCATAATCTTGCAAAATTCTTCCTCAGGCATCCTGGGCCATTCCTTTTCTCTGCAACGCCGTAAAATAAAGATCGGAAGTTCCCTGAGGATATGCCGGATTAAGAAAACAGGCGGATGATCAATTCCGTCAGGGACCGCTCTTTCTCCTTTGGATATCTTAATATCTTCAAAATAATTCAGGGCATTCCGGAAGTCCTTAACCTTGTCCGGATGATGTTTCATAATGTGTTCGTTTTGTTTGGGCGTAAAGCCCATGCGCCACAGCATCCTTTCTTGTCGTTCCAGGATAAAGTGCCGGTCAAATAAATCCAGGCTCTTATGATTCGCGAATTCCTGGATGTTTTTCTTTTCTCCGGAAACAATAAAATCCACGGCCTGGACAAATGTCTGGACGGTTTTTTTTGCCCAGAATTTTTGCTCTGTTAACGATGTGGAAAAACGGTCTGAATCTTCATAGCGGTATTTATTGTGCTTGGCGGCAAATTGCCGGATGGAACCATAATCAAGCAGCGCGCCGCTGGCCAGCATATTGTCCCCGTCCCAGGCCAGCCAGTTAAAGATATACTCATCCTCGAGAACCGCTGATAA
>CBDUYP010000051.1:0-6978 GCA_965371485.1 uncultured bacterium | reverse complement strand
CATCACCTTTAAGAAAGGAGCCTGAATACCCAGGGCCCTGATAAAAACAATCCAGCGCGCAAGCCCGAGGAAGTTAATACGAAGAAAAACAATAAAGGCATAAAAAATAAAAACGGGGTCGGCGGATTTCAGAATTTCAGCTGTTTTTCCGACATCAATTTTATTCCAGAGATAGACCAGAAGGGCAAGACTCAAACCCCATCGCAGCAGATGGGATAATACTTTTTTTATGTTTTCATGAAGAGGCATTGTAACACTCCCTGTAACCCTCTTCGGCAATGTAAGAACTCCGCACCAAAGGTCCGCTCATGACATGCTTGAACCCCAGGGCAAGACCCTGACGTTTGTATTCTTCAAATTCTTCCTGCACGACAAAACGTTCGACAGTGACATGGCGTTTCATCCGGGCAGGGGCCAAATATTGTCCGATGGTGAGAATATGGCATCCGGTTTCCCGCAAATCCTTCATGAGATGAAAAACCTCATCGCGCGTTTCTCCCAGGCCCACCATAAAGCCGGATTTAATGAAGCTGTCAGGGGCCAGTTGTTTAAACTTTTTCAAAACCTCCAAAGACCGGTCATAATCAGCCTGCGGCCGCACGCGTAGCGACAACCGCCGCACTGTTTCAATATTATGTCCGATCACCTCGGGAGCTGCCTCTGCTATCTTTTTCAGATTTTCCTCTTTATTGGAAAAATCCGGCGTCAAAACCTCAATCTTTGTTAACGGCACCCATCGACGGAGTTCATCAATAACGGCACGAAACTGCCCCGCGCCCCTATCAGGAAGGTCGTCCCGGGACACGGACGTGATCACAGCGTAGCGTAAATTTAATTCCTTAACAGCAAGAGCGAGCCGGCGCGGTTCTTGAGAATCAACCGGCACAGGATGTCCTGCCTTCACCGCGCAAAAACGGCAGCTGCGTGTACAAATCTCTCCGAGAATCATAAAAGCAGCAACCCCCTGCCCCCAACATTTTCCCGTGTTGGGACAATGGGCACTTTCACAAACGGTATGCAGATGGAAGTTACGGAAAAGATGTTTCATGTCCCGCATCTTGTCCGGATCCGGGAGATCCTGTTTAAACCAGGAAGGCAATCTCTTGACAACAGAGGAAGGAATTTCTTCAACGATTTGGGGCATTCGTTATCCCTTGTTAACTTTGTGAGACAATGTCCGCAAGCTTCTCTTTGAGCTCTGCCTTCTTGCGCCAACCGGCATAATCGATAATCAATTTCCCGTGCAGATGATCTGTCTCGTGCAAGAACACTCTTGCCATCAGGTCGGCATATTCCCGCTCGACAACTTTATTGTGTTCATCGAGATACCGCACCTGAATCTTTTGCGCACGTTTGACCTCAACCGTAATATCCGGAAGGCATAAACACCCTTCTTCCAGGAGGCTGGATCCGCTTCGTTTGATAATTTTAGGATTAATAACCACGACAGGTCCTTCGCCGATGTCCACCACAAAAATCTGTTGATTGATCCCCACCTGCGGGGCTGCCAAGCCGATGCCCTTATGTTCGTGCATGGCCTCAAACATGGCCTCGATCAATAGGCGCTCACCCGTGCCCACGTCCTTTACCAGAGTGGACTTTTTGCGTAAACACGCATCACCGTAGCGCCGGACTGTTAGTCGGGCAATATTCATTTTACAGAGATAGAAATTATTTCTTAATCCTGTTCTTCTCGTCCAAATAAACAGTCTTGGTTTTGGCTGTCTTGGCCTCGCCGGTATCCATAAGCGCGTAACTTAAAATAATAATCTTATCTCCGACAAAGCCGCATCGGGCAGCCGGGCCGTTCAAACAAATCCGGCCGGAACCGCTTTCCCCTGCGATGGCATATGTTTCTAAGCGCGTCCCGTTATTGAGGTTCAACACCTCTACTTTTTCACCGGGAAGAATATCAACGGCCTTCAAGAGATCTTCATCAACCGTGATACTCCCCTCATAATACAATTCCGCCTCAGTCACGTGGGCATGCCCTATTTTGGATTTACAAAATGTGATTAACATTCTTTTATCGACTCCGTTACTATAAATTAGCGTTGATTTTTTCCAGCAGTTTGTCTTTCGACACAGCCCCGACGAGCTGGTCCACAGCCTCGCCCTTCTTAAAAATGATCAAAGTCGGGATCGACATCACACTGTGTTTGGTTGCCAATTCCTGGGCCTCATCAACATTGACCTTGGCGACTTTCAGTTTGCCGTCAAGCTCACTGGCAATCTCATCAACCACCGGGCTGATCATCTTACAGGGCCCGCACCATTCCGCCCAAAAATCCACCAGCACCGGAAGCTCAGACTTCAAAACCTCACTCTCAAAATTCTTTTCCGTTACGCTCACAACACCCATCGTCTTCTCCTCCTTATTAAGTAAAAATTTACCCTGATTATACTCATTCTTCGTACACGTGTCAATTGGGGATAATGGGGATAAATTATATATAGAAGAGATACTATTTATTAGCCGTGTTTAAATTGTAGCGGGTGGGGTTGGTTTGTCGGAAAATTTAGACATGTAACCATGTCACGACCTGACCCGCTTTATTCATGGTCGGTCTTGATTTTTTAAGTTACACAGAATCGATAGTTTAAGCTATTATATCTGCTATGCCATTTTCGAAATTAGGATTATCCGAGGATCTTGGGAGGAAGAATGAAAAAAATATCGAAGGATTTTAAAAGTGTTGGTTTAAGCAAACCCATACTTGATAATTTAAAGACATTGAAATATTTAGAAATGACGCCTATTCAGGAGAAAGGTTTGCCGGCTATTTTAAGTGGTAAGGATTTTATTGGCCAAGCGAATACCGGCAGTGGTAAAACAGCGGCATTTGCATTGGGCATTTTGGCTAAATTAGATGTCACAAATAGTAATCCTCAGGCGCTGGTGATTGTTCCGACGCGTGAATTGGCACAACAGGTGACTCTCGAGACCCGTCGTTTAGCACGATTTACCAGCAATATTAAAGTCCTCACTTTGGCGGGGGGATCCGCGGAGCGTCATAAAATCAAATCCTTAGCGCAGGGGATTCACATTATTGTCGGGACGCCGGGACGTATTACCAAATTGTTAAGCAAGGGAATGCTCGTGACTTCTGATATTAAAATCCTGGTATTAGATGAAGCGGATCGCCTCCTTGAAACAGGAACGATTGCTGAAATAGAGCGCATTGCTTCCTTCACGCCGGTAGGCCGCCAAACGATGTTGTTCTCAGCGACGCTCCCCAATGGCATTAAAGCGTTGAGTTCGAGTTTGCAGGAAGATGCTGTGCAGGTGACGATTGATTCACAACACCAGATGAGCACTGTTGAGCAATTGTTTTTTAAAGTCACCGGAGAAAAGAATGACGCCCTCCTTCGTATCTTGGGGCATTACAACCCGGATTCCTGTATTATTTTTTGTAACAGTCGAATGACATGCAATATGGTGGCGAAATTTTTACGTTCACTGAGAATGGATTCCCTGCAGATTCATTCGGATTTACAGCAGCCGGACAGGACATTAACGCTGACTAAGTTTGATAATAAAAGTTGTCGTATTTTGGTCGCGACGGATTTGGCTTCTCGAGGAATTGATGTAAAAGACGTGAGCGCGGTTATTAATTATGATCTGCCCAAAAATCATGAGCTTTATATTCATCGCATTGGACGCACCGGAAGAGCCGGCAAAAAAGGGTTGGCGCTCAGTTTGTATATTAACAAAGAGAATGCCATGCTTAGTACGATTGGCGACTATTTAAAAATGAAATGTTTGATTATTAAGCTGGATGAACTCAGAACGTTTAAGCCGACGGAATTGCATGCATCCATGTCAACGATGTATATTAGCGGTGGCCGAAAAAATAATATACGTCCGGGAGATATTTTAGGCGCATTGACAAAAGAGGCGGGGCTTAAAGGTGAAGATGTTGGCAAGATTCATATTTTCGAGGTGAATAGTTATGTGGCCATTGCTAATGACAAGATTAGCATGGCCATTAAGTGTTTGAGCACAGCTAAGATCAAGGGCAAAAAATTTAAAGTGGGCAGAGCTTAGTTTGTGAATAAAGGAAACCATGGCGCTGATTAGTTTACAAGAAATTTCGCTCGCATTAGGTGGGCCATTATTATTTGATCAGGCAAGTTTTCAGTTAGAGCCGGGTGAGCGGGTTGCTTTGCTTGGCCGCAACGGCGTGGGTAAAACAACGTTGATGAAAGTGATGGCGGGTCAGATAGGCGTGACGGGCGGCGAGATTATTTATCAAAAAGGCGTTAAGGTGACACACCTGCCACAGGAAGTTCCGCAAGGCATCAAAGGCATGGTGTTTGATATTGTCCTTGAAGGTCTGGGGGCTCGCGCCAAGGTCTTAAGTGATTATCATCACGTCCTTCATCGCATGCACACGGATCATTCTGAGCAACTGATGCGCAAGCTTGATCGCCTGCAGGCTGAAATTGATCATTCCAACAGCTGGGACCTGGATTCTCAAGTTGAGAATGTGCTTTCTCATATGAAATTAAATGGGGAGGCGGATTTTGAAACGTTATCAGGAGGGCAAAAGCGCAGGGTTCTTTTGGCTAAAGCACTTGTCATTAAGCCGGAAATTTTACTTCTGGATGAACCTACGAATCATTTAGATATCGAAACGATTGACTGGCTGGAAGGGTTTCTCAAAGATTATCCGGGGACTTTATTTTTTGTCACGCATGATCGTCAGTTCATGATGAATTTATCTACGAGAATCATGGAACTGGATCGGGGTAAAATTTTCAGTTGGGCATGTGATTATCAAACATTCCGGAAACGCAAACAAGCCGCCTTGGAAGTTGAGGCAACCCAACGCGCTGTTTTTGACAAGAAATTGGCCGAGGAAGAAGTGTGGATCCGCAAAGGCATCAAGGCAAGACGCACGCGTAATGAAGGGCGCGTGAGAACGCTTGAACGTTTACGTGAGGAGAAAAAAGCTCGACGCGAGGTCGTTGGGCAGGCTCGCATTCAGGCGCAGGAAACAGGGAACTCCGGACGTTTGGTTGTTAAAGCTCACCATTTAAATTTTAGTTACGGAGATGACTGCATCGTTCGTGATTTTTCGACTCAAATTATGCGTGGAGATAAAATAGGCGTGATCGGCGCTAATGGCAGTGGCAAGACGACATTGTTACGTATTCTTTTAGGTCAATTGAAGCCGGACGATGGCACCCTTTATTTGGGTACAAATTTAGAAGTTCTTTATTATGATCAATTGCGTGAGCAATTAGATGAAAAAAAGACGGTTATTGAGACTGTCACTCCAGGCGGAGAAACGGTGACGATCAATGGAAAGCCCCGACATGCCATTGGTTATTTGCAGGATTTTTTATTTACTCCTGACAGGGCGCGAACACCGATCAAAGTCCTTTCCGGCGGCGAGCGTAACCGTATTCTTTTAGCGCGCCTGTTTACGAAACCATCTAATTTTTTGGTGATGGATGAACCGACCAATGATCTGGATATTGAAACTCAGGAACTGCTTGAAGAACTCTTGATGGAGTATTCCGGCACGTTGGTCTTAGTCAGTCATGATCGTGTTTTCTTAAATAATGTCGTCACATCGACGATTGTTGTTGAAGGCGAAGGGGAAGTTTACGAGTATCCGGGAGGGTATGATGATTGGTTGAGTCAGCAGAAATCTTCTGCCGCATCACAGAAGCCCAAGAGTAAGAAAAAGTTGATCGTAAAGGAAAATAAATCTGCCGGCCCTCGCAAGCGCTCCTCTAAAGAGAAGCGCGAGTTGGAATCTTTAGTGGCGAAGATTGAAAATCTTGAGGCTAAACAAGATGAACTTTACACCCTTTTAGCGGATGGTGACTTTTACAAAAAAGATGCTGAAAAAATTGCTCAAACCAAGGCAAGATTAGCAGAGGTTGAAGATGAGCTCCTTGTTGTCTTTAAACGCTGGGAGCAGCTGGAAGAGTTGGGAGAGTAGAAAAATAATTATCTAGTTTCCTTTTTCCAATCAGTAATCACAATGCTGTCCTTTCCCATATGGACAACCTTTTTTTCGCCCTTTTTCCATTTGAGCGCGCGGATCATTTCCTGGGGGATGGTTAAATAATAGGTTGTCCCCCGTCCGGTTACAGTCAATTTACGGACTTCATCTTGAACGTTTCTCATGAAAACATTATACGCTACGTAGCCGCTACGTAGCAAGGACGAATTCAAATTCTTGATCCGGTGAAATTTGTAATTAAGGGGACGCGAGACTTAATTAATTATGTCTCGTGTCCCCTTATCTGTACTATTTATTGGGGGTTAGTAGTAAATCATCAATCTCTCAGAGGGTCAGGTTAGTGCAGCTCTGTGATTCAAAATATTTGCCCAAGTCAACATCGCCTCAGCCCAATCTGCATCCATTCGGACATTGTGCCGCAGAGATTCAAAATCTTTCTTGAACCATTCATAGGTCGGCAAAAATCGATCTGACTTCGGGGCTATTTCTAAAGCTTTAACGTATTCCTCGGTCTGGGCTAAAAATTGATCCACCCTTGACCTGCGGCCTTCCATACACCAACGGCACAGGCGACCTAAATTTACGGAAATATTTAACGTCAATTCTTTAGCTTCCATTGTTTACTCCTGCAGTAACGAACGGGTGATTGATTCAACCTGTTGGCGAATATTAGAATCCAGTATTTCCCGGCTTGTGTTTTGCTCTGGCCTTAAATTAATCATGGAATCAAAATCCATCTCATCAATTTCTAAATCCAACCCGGCACCCCAAAGATATTCCTGTTTGCTCCCGTCTTTTAATAAAAGCTGTTCCCCATCCACATGCTTTTCCCCGCCTGCAGATAAAATCTTACGTTTAACGTCTACAACGATTTTAATGTAGCCTTTTAAATCTTCAGCGACTTTCTTGCGGATTTCAGGATCAATTTTAGTGCGGATAATTGATAACATATTGTTTCCGAAAAATGGGGTGGCTGACGGGATTTGAACCCGCGACC
>CBDUYP010000050.1:0-7020 GCA_965371485.1 uncultured bacterium | reverse complement strand
CCCGGCTTTAAGATAATAAATCAGCATAAAAATGAGAACCAGGGTCCCGCCGATGACAGTGGCATTGATCCCGGCATTAATCGAATCCTGTCCCAAAAGAGGTCCGATGGTCCGTTCCTCTTCAATATGCATGGGCGCGGGTAAAGACCCTGAGCGTAAGGCAAGAGCCAACAGTGAGGCTTCTTCAACAGAATACTGTCCGGAGATTTCTCCTCTTCCGCTTAAAATAGGCTCTTTTATTGTCGGCGCGGATTGAACAATGCCGTCAACGACAATGGCGAGACGTTCTCCTGTATGCTGACGTGTGACTTCGGCAAATTGTTTGGCGCCTTTTGAATTAAAGGATAAGGATATGCGAGGTTCACCGAAACCGGTGGTATCAAAATCGACAATGGCGTCGGTTATCGTATCGCCCTTTAACGCAGTCTCAATTTCAAGCAAAAGCGGTTCTTTATCCTCTTTGGTATATTGGAGGGTGTATCCGTCAGGAATGTTCCCTTTGAGGGCTTCTTTTAAAAGAACAGGGTTGTCATTGACAATTTTGAACTGGAGTTCGGCGGTTTGTCCCACCATACGTATGGCCGCGTCGCGGTCTGTAATCCCGGGAAGTTGGATGAGGATCTGGTCTTCTCCCTGCCGTTGGATCACCGGTTCCGCAACGCCGATGCCGTCGATGCGGTTTCGCAGGATTTCAATGGCACGTACCACAGCATCTTTCTTCGCGTTCTCGTCTAACTTCTCTGTCTCAACCTTCAGGATAAGATGCATCCCTCCTTTGAGGTCCAGCCCAAGATTGATCCGCTTATCTAAGGGCAAGGCAAAATACATGGAAGCTGCCAAAACCCCTATGACAATGAGAACTCTCATGCGTAGATCTTTATTCATGGATGACTTTCTATTTCTTTACTGTTGCAATCGCTTCTTTGTCCATCTCGACCTTGACATTGTCATCGATCCGGACAATCACGGTCGTGGACTTGACATTGACAACGGTCCCGTGCAGGCCTCCTGCGGAAACAATGGAATCGTTTTTCTTTAGATTCGCGATTTGCGCTTTTTTTTCTTTTTGTTTATTCTTTTCCGGTTTAATGACCAGGAAATAAAAAATAAGAAAAATTAAAACAAACGGAAACATTTGCATCATCGGATTGGCCGCTTGATCAAGTGACATGGTGTAGTCCTTTCGGTATTATTAATAACGTAAGTTTTCTTATGCTTTCTTACTTTTCTTAACAAGCGATTTGACCGTGTCGCTCATCTGCGCCCCGTTTTTCAGCCATTTCTCTAATTTGTCCTGCTTGACAGAAAAGACGGCAGGTTTTTTGGCAGGGTCGTAATATCCCAGAATTTCGAGATTACGTGCTTGACGGCTTTGAGCGCGGCTCATGGCGACAATACGATAATTATATCGTTTGCTGGATGACTTGCCGGCTTTTTGTAATCGAATACGTACTTCCATGAAACTTCCTCCTAAATTAGCCCCGTAGTAACGGGGCTGATTTACCCCCGCCTTTGGCGGGGGTTCTACTGATTTAACTGCTTATGCGCCAGTTCAATCGCTAATATCTGCGCTCTGGCTTTGTTCATTGTTTCTATATATTCTTTCTGAGGGTCGGAATCCGCGACAATCCCGGCGCCAGCCTGAATATAGGCCTTCCCTTTTGTTACCACAATCGTACGGATTGTAATACATGAATCCAGATTACCGGAAAAACTGAAATATCCGATGCATCCCGCATAAGGGCCGCGCGAGGTATCTTCAAGTTCATCAATAATCTCCATCGCGCGGACTTTCGGTGCCCCGGACACGGTGCCTGCCGGGAAAGCCGCCTTAAGGACATCAAAGGCATCTTGACCGTTCTTTAATTTCCCCTTTACGTTCGTGACGATGTGCATGACATGAGAATATTTTTCGACTTCCATAAATTCGGATAGATGAATGGAACCTTGCCTGCAAACACGGCCCAGATCATTGCGGCCGAGATCAACAAGCATAATGTGCTCAGCCCTTTCCTTGGGGTCGTTTAAAAGGTCCTGCGCCAATGCCGCATCCTGTTTGTCATTTTTCCCCCGGGGACGGGTTCCGGCGATGGGCCGCGTCTCAACAACACCGTTTTCACAGCGTACAAGCAGCTCCGGTGATGATCCGACAATCTGGATATCCTTGAAATTTAAATAATACATATAGGGAGATGGATTGAGGGAACGCAAGGTTCTGTAAATATCAAACGGATCGGTCTGTAAAGGGATTTCAAATCTTTGAGAAAGAACAGTTTGAATAATCTCACCGGCGCGGATTTTCTTCTTGGCCTCTTTAACAATGGTTTTAAAGCGCGCCTGGGAGATGTTGGAACGTATGGCCTGTTTAATTGACTTTCGACGGGTTTTATTCTCTTTAATTGTATGCGGTTTATGGATTTTGGCAACCAATTTGTCGATTTGTTTGAGAGTTTCTTTATAACAGGCAATTTTTTGCTCTTTGGAAATATTTTTCTTTATGTGGGCACAACTGACCACCTGGATTTTATGATTGAGATGATCGAAAATCACCAGATTTTTGGCAAGAATCAGCAGGGCATCCGGCAATTTGAGGTCGTCTTTGGGTTTATCAGGGAGTTTTTCAAAGAAACGGACGACATCATACCCGAGATATCCCACCATGCCGCCGCAGAACCGCGGTAAGCCGGGGACATTGACGAATTTATATTGCGTCATGATGTCACGGATATGAGAAAGGGGTGTATCATGAATGATTTTGACTTCTTTCCTGATCCGTCCGTTTTTCAAATAAGAGATTTCGATCTTTGTGTTTTTACTGCGGATGATCATCTGTGGATCTGTCGCCAAAAAAGAATATCGCGCAACCTTCTCCTCTCCTTCGACGGATTCCAGCAAAAAGGAATAGGGAGAAGAATCCGCAATCTTAAAATAAGCAGAGACAGGTGTGTCCAAATCCCCCAATATCTCTTTATAAACAGGAATAAGGTTGCCCTTTTGTGTCAATTTAAGAAACTTTTCTTGTGATGGATAATACATGATTTTATTATTAATAATTCCGAATCAGAGATATGTCTTCGTCGCGAGTTCCGCAGCCATCCCGACTTAGAAGGCGGGATGTTGCGAGGATTGTTTGAGCAGAGAAGACATATCTCTGATTCGGAATCATGATGTAATTTTCCGGTAAAAACAGCTTTTTTTAAATGTATGGCAAGCAGCGCCGACTTGACGGACTTTGATGAGAAGGCAATCACAATCGCAGTCGTAATAAATACCTTTGACATATTGGAAATGGCCCGAGGTCATCCCCTTGACCCAGTATTCTTTGCGTGACCGTGACCAGAAACAGGTTTTGCCGATCTTTAATGTCCGCCTTAGCGATTCCAGATTCATGTATGCCATCATAAGGACGTCTTTGGTTTTATAATCCTGGACAACGGCAGGGATGAGACCATGCGCGTTAAATTTTAACTTTTTAATTGTTCTGCGCGTGATCGCAATGCGCTCAATGTCTTTCATAATCTTACCTCAACGGTTTTCTCATTTAAGTAGTTTTTAACGTCCCCAATCGCCAGTTCACCGTAATGAAATACAGAAGCCGCCAGAGCGGCATCAGCACCTGTTTTTTCAAAAACGTCATAGAAATCTTCCAGTTTTCCCGCGCCGCCGGAGGCAATGACCGGGATATTCACGCTGCGGCAGACAGCATCTGTTAATGCGATGTCATAACCGTTTTTGGTTCCGTCATGATCCATGCTTGTCAGAAGAATCTCACCGGCGCCGAGTGACGCGGCTTCTTTAACCCAGGCGATTGCTTCTTTATCTGTCTTGATACGGCCGCCGTTGATGTAAACATCCCACCTATCATTATTCTTTTTAGCATCCACAGCAACAACAATGCATTGACTCCCGAAACGTTCGGCAGCTTCTTTGATCAGTTTGGGATTGCGTACGGCTGCCGAATTCATCGACACCTTGTCCGCGCCGGCGCTCAGTAATTCCCGTATATCCTCAAGAGTATTTATTCCTCCGCCCACGGTTAACGGCATAAAGACCTTTTCGGCTGTTGCCTTGACCACGTCAAGAAATATCGGCCGTTGTTCGTGGCTTGCCGTAATATCGAGAAAAACGATTTCATCAGCTTTATTGTTGTCATAACCCTCGGCAACGGCAACAGGGTCACCGGCATCACGCAATTGAATAAAATTAACGCCTTTGACCACACGCCCGTCTTTGACGTCGAGACAGGGAATTATCCGTTTTGTGAGCATAATTTTATGGCACCCTCTAAATCCAGTGTTCCCTCGTAAATGGCCTTTCCGGTAATCGCGCCGATAAGGCCTTTGGATTCCAGCGCGCGCAATTTCTTGATATCCTCAATATCCGCAATCCCGCCCGACGCGATAACAGATATATTCACAGCATCCAGGATGTCATTTAAGCCGTCTAAGTTCGGGCCTGTCAGCATTCCATCTGTGGCAATATCGGTATAGATGAGATAACGAAGCCCTAAGCTTTCGAGTTCTTTGGAAAAATCAACGGCCTTGACATCGGTGACCTCGGTCCATCCGCGCTGGGCAACCATTCCGTTGGAACAATCAAGGCTGACAGCAATCCGCTCTCCCCATTTATCCAGGATGGTTTTTAAGAAATCTTTGTCTTTCACGATTCTTGTCCCGAGAATCACGCGGCTGATCCCTGCTTCAAACAATTGCGCGATATCGCTTTCTGTTCTTATGCCGCCGCCCATCTGAATTTGCGCGTCAACAGACTTGGCTACGTTTGCGATGGTTTCATAATTCTTGATGCTTTCGCTTTGCGCCCCGTCCAGATCAACAATGTGCAGCCACTTAGCACCGTTATTCATCCATTGTCGCGCGACCTGCACCGGATCGGTTGAGTATTCGGTAACATCATCGAACCGTCCCTGCAGGAGACGAACGACTTTACCGTTTTTGATGTCAATGGCCGGAAAAATAATCATGGTTGGATTGTGACCTATCGCCTGTTTACCCACTCAGAAGCTCCGTTTTGCGTGCATTTTAACTCGATCACGGCGTTGGTTTTTACATTGACCCGGATGCGTATGGGGCCTGCGGCAATAGGGTCACTTTTAAAATATACCCATTTGTGATTACCAAATACCTTTTCGTAAAGAGGAGAACCGAATTTTTTCTTAAATTGCGTGAGGGTTGTCCTCGGGGAAAGTTCTTTGCAGGCCTTGATATGTCCCGGATTAAGAATAAACCGGATGATCAATAAAATTACGAATACAAGGACAACCGACACAGCAATCGCAATCAAACACCCTGTTTTTTTGATTTTTTCTGCCTTTTCTTTTTCTTCCAGAGTCATGAGGATTACAATGTTTTGAGTTCTGTTGATTTAATAGTTTATATTATTGTAATTTCCACCGAATGTGGAAATTCCAACACGGGCATAAATTAGTTGCCGAGCGCTTTTTGCGAGGCCAAATTTACGAAATTCCCAAGTATTTTTAAACCCACGGCCTGACTTTTTTCCGGATGAAATTGAACTCCGAAAATATTGTCTTTATAAACGGACGATGTAAAGTCAACTCCGTACTCTGTTGTTGTTGCTGTAAAATCAGACTGCGCGGGCTTGACATAGTAGGAGTGACAAAAGTAAACATTCGATTTGTCTTCAATCCCCTTCATCAGAGGACAGTTGCCATTTTTCTGTCTGATCTGATTCCATCCCATGTGCGGTACCTTTAACGCCGGGGGCAGTGTGAACCGCTCGACGGTTCCCGGCAATATTCCCAATCCTTTAACCTTTCCGCCCTCAAAACTCGTTTCAAAAAGGAGTTGGAGCCCGACACATATGCCGAGAAACGGTTTTCCCGAAACAACGGTTTCTTTAATGACGGAGATTAAGTTCAATCTGTTTAACTCTTCCATGGCCGGCTTAATCGCTCCGACTCCGGGCAGGACAACTTTCTCAGCCTGTTGTATCTCTCGTGGATCCTGAGTAATACACGTTGCGGCTCCGGCCTTCTCGAGCGCCTTTTGAACACTGCGCAGATTGCCCATCCCGTAATCAATAATGGCAATCATCAATCAATAATCCCCTTTGTGGAAGGAACAATGCCTTCTCGGCGGGGATCAATCTGAGTGGCTTGATCCAGTGCGAGGCCGAAGGATTTAAAAACAGCTTCCATAATGGTATGCAGATCTGCGGAACCTGTTGGATTCTGTATCGTAATAATGATGTTAGCTCCCAGATTCTTGGCAAATGAATCAAAAAAGTGTTCAAGATATTGAAAGGAGTAACCGTCTTCTTCACTAGGGGGATTCTTTGCACCAGATGATCCTGTGAAGACAATTTTCAAATGTCCTCTACCGCTAATATCAATGACGGTGTTTCCCAGAGCGTCTTCCATAGGTGCAGAGGCAGAACCGAATCGTTTGATCCCTTGCATTTCGCCCAACGCCTTCTTGAATGTCTTGCCCAGCACAATCCCGATATCTTCATTGGTGTGGTGAATATCAATATTCGTATCAGCCTTTTGGACATCAATATTCAGATCAAAAAGTCCGTGAAAGGCAAACAATTCAAGCATGTGATCCAACAGACCGATAGGGGTCTTGATCTTTGTTTCACCTTTACCGTCGATGTTTAACACGGCTTTGATCTCGGTTTCTTTGCTTTTGCGTTCTATTTCTGCTTTTCGTTCGCTCATGATTTTTTCCTCACTTATAGTATAGGAATTTCCACCGAAGGTGGAAATTCCTACACGTGCATAAATGACCCCGTCAGAACGGGGTCATTTAAATCGGACATGGATGGAATCCGAATGTTTTTTTAAGCCCTCAAGCTGTGCCACTCTTTCCACAGGGCCGCGAATCTTTTCCAGGGCTTTTTTGGAATACGAAATGACGTGACTTGTTTTCATGAAATGCGAAATACTGAGTCCTGAAAAGAATCGTGCGGTTCCCATGGTCGGCAAAACGTGACTGGGGCCGGCCGCGTAATCTCCCAAAGCTGTCGGGCTGTAGGGTC
>CBDUYP010000049.1:0-7145 GCA_965371485.1 uncultured bacterium | reverse complement strand
CAAGCTTAACCATGCCGCTGATTCAATAATAGTTTCACCCTTGGCGAGTGTCGCGGCCATCAGGATATTCGCTGTTGCCAAAACCGATGAACCGAATACCCCTCCGAGATAGATGAGACTCCCTTTAAGATGTCCGGCATTCGCCAGGACATACCCGTTCTCCACTTCAATCTTCGCGCCCATGGCGTTAAGGCCTTTGATATGTAAATCCACCGGCCGAACGCCGATAACGCACCCGCCGGGAAGAGATACTTTGGCCTTGACCAATTTGGCCATCCCGGGACCCAAGACACAAAATGCCCCGCGCATGGTTGAAACCATTTTATAATCAGCAACATGATTAAGCTTGCCCTTCAAGGAGACCGTCACTTTATTTTTACTGAACTCGACCGTCTTACCTAAGGATCGCAAGAGTTTAACCATCGTCAGAGAGTCCCGCAGGCGCGGGACGTTTCGAATGACACAGGTTTCATCCGTCAACAGTGTTGCCGCGAGAATAGGCAGGGTAGCGTTCTTTGAACCGCTGATGCTGACCTCCCCTTTCAATTCTCTGTTGCCTTCGATGATGAGTTTTTCCATTATTGAGCCGTCACAAAATAAGCGCTTCGCGCATCTATTTTATGCACGTGTTGGAATTTCCACCAAAGGTGAAAATTCCAATACTACAATCCTGTCGGTACCGCGATAATCTTTAAAAAAATTAAATCCTGAATACTCCGGGTTCTGCTGAAACAAAGCCTCAATCTCTGCTCTCTGTCCGTCACCGATTTCTAATATAAGAAATCCGCCGTGTTTTAAATGCTGCGCACCTTTTGCAATAATCATCCGGTAATAATCCATCCCCCCGGGCCCGCCGTCTAAAGCCATCCACGGTTCCTTTTGAACATCAAGCGGCAAACGGTTCATTTGATCGGCGGGAATATAAGGCGGGTTGGAAACAATGACATCATAGGAGGGTTTCTCCGACGAGAGAAACGTCATCATATCCTCATGAATAAATTTGATTTTATGGTCAACGCCGTGGCGCTGCGCGTTTTGCTGAGCCAGCAAGAGGGCATCCCGGGAAACATCAACGGCTGTTACAAAACTATCCTCAACATATTTCGCCAGGCTTATCGCGATATTCCCTGAGCCTGTTCCGATATCACATATTTCTAACGGCCGACGGGTTATACCCTTCGCCTTCTCAATAACTTTTTCAACAAGCAGCTCTGTTTCCGGCCGCGGGATAAGAACACGGGGATCAACGGCCAACGAAAGGCCCATAAATTCGCACTCGTTAAGGATATATTGCAGCGGTTCGCCGCCTTGCCGGCGCTGCTGCATTTCAGCCAACCGCCCTTCTTGCCGACGCGTCAGCGTCGGGGCATCGACATACAAATCCGTCCGGCGGCAATCAAGAATCGAAGTCAGCATAAGTTCTTTTTCTGTCATGGCGTATGTTTATTCGCTTTCAGCTTTCATCAGGGCGTCGGTCATTTCGTCTAAATCACCGTTCATGATATTCGGTAATTTGTGAACGGTAAATCCTATCCGATGATCTGTTACTCTGCGGTCGGGATAATTATATGTCCGAATTTTCTCACTACGGTCGCCGCTTCCCACCTTGGCCTTGCGCTCCTTGGTGGTTTTCTCAAAATGCTCTTGCTGGATCTTATCGTGAATACGTGCCCGCAGGACCCTCATGGCTTTATGCTTATTTTTAAGTTGCGACCGTTCATCCTGACAAATCACGACGATCCCCGTTGAAAGGTGCGTTATGCGGATCGCCGAGTCGGTTGTATTCACACTCTGTCCTCCCGGTCCCGAGGAACGGAAGACATCCACCTTCAAATCCTTCGGATCAACATGGACTTCCACCTCGTCGGGTTCAAACAAAACAGCTACGGTCGCGGCCGATGTATGAATCCGGCCGGAGGCTTCTGTTGCAGGGACTCTCTGGACACGATGAACACCGCTTTCCCACTTTAATCGCCTGGACGCATCCTGACCGCTGATGCTGAAGATCATCTCTTTAAGACCACCGGTCTCTGACTCGTGACTGCTCATCGGCTCTATTTTCCACCCTTTTTCCTCCGCGTACTTTGTGTACATGCGATAAAGATCCGCCGCAAAAAGGCTCGCCTCCTGACCGCCGGTTCCGGCTCTTATCTCCATAATAACATCGCGGTCTTTTTCAACCCTTTTAGGATTGGCCAAATCATCCAGCTTCTTTCCCAAGGCATCCCGCTTAATCCTAAGCTCCTCCAATTCCGAGCGCGCGAGATCTTCAAAATCCTTATCATGCCGTTCCTTTAAAAGATACTCCAGTTCTGTAATCTGCCGGATCGTCTCCCGATGGTCGCGTAACGTCTCAACGACAGGCGTGATATCCGAAAATTCTTTCGCTAACTTTTGATACTGCTTTTGATCACCGGTGACAGCCGTATCTCCGAGAAGATTTTCCAGTTCGCCATATCGTTCTTCTTTTTTCCGGAGCTTTTCAAACGTCATCATTATTTACCCTTCTTGTACCTTTTCTTAAACCGTTCGATACGGCCAGCCGCATCAACTAATTTCTTTTCACCCGTAAAAAACGGATGGCACTTTGAACAGATTTCGACACGGATACTTTTTTGCGTGGATCGCACATGGATAACCTCCCCGCAAGCACAGGTAATCGTGGTTTCTTCGTAAGAAGGATGGATCTCTGGTTTCATTATGTACTCTCCTTAATTATTTATTCATATTTTCCAGGAATTCTTTATTCGTTTTATACTTTGATATTCTTTCAATCAACAATTCCATGGCTTCTGCCGAATTCAGATCACTGATGGCCTTTCGCAATAACCATATTCTCTGCAAATCATCTTCCGAAAGGAGCAATTCTTCATGCCGCGTGTTCGACCGCTTCATATCAATCGCAGGATAAATTCTCCTCTGGAACAGATTCCGGTCCAACTGCAATTCCATGTTTCCCGTTCCCTTAAACTCTTCAAAAATGACCTCGTCCATACGGCTACCGGTATCAACAAGGGCCGTAGCAATGATGGTCAAACTTCCGCCCTCATCCACCGCGCGTGCCGCCCCAAAAAATCTTTTAGGTTTATGCAAAGCGCTGGAATCAACCCCGCCGGAAAGGATCTTCCCGCTGTGAGGGACCACCGTATTATACGCACGGGCCAGACGTGTAATACTGTCTAAAAGAATCACGACATCCCGCTTGTGCTCGACGAGCCGTTTTGCTTTTTCCAATACGATCTCGGCGATCTGAACGTGGCGTTCCGCAGGTTCGTCAAACGTGGAGGCAATGACCTCAGCTTTAACACCCCGTTCCATATCCGTAACCTCCTCGGGCCGTTCGTCAATGAGAAGGATCATAAGAATCATATCAGGATTATTCGTGATAATGGAATTGGCAATCTTTTGCAAAAGAACCGTCTTGCCGCTGTAAGGGGGCGCCACGATTAAGGCCCTCTGTCCTTTTCCTAAAGGTGTGAGCATATCCATAATCCTGGTGGATACTTCTTTGGGATCAGTCTCCAGGAAAATCCGCACGTTGGGATAGAGGGGGGTGAGATTATCGAAAAGTATCTTATCCTTGGATTTCTCCGGATCCTCATAATTCACCGTCTCGACTTTTAAAAGGGCAAAATACTTCTCCCCTTCTTTCGGGGGACGGATATGCCCGCCGACAACGTCTCCGGTCTTAAGGTCAAACCGCCGGATCTGAGAAGGAGAAATATAAATATCATCAGGACACGGCAAATAATTATAATTCGCGCTTCTTAAGAAACCGAATCCTTCCGACAGGATTTCCAGCGTTCCTTCGCCGAACATGAGCCCTTCCTTTTCGGCCTTCTCCTTTAAAATTTTAAATATCAAATCCTGTTTCTTGCTTCCGCTCAGGTCGTTGATATTCATATCTTTGGCCAGTTTTGTCAGACCTGATATCTTCATGTCTTGGAGCTTGCCGATATCCAACTGGCTGTCTTTGCTGTTTTCGCAAGGATGATCCGGTTTCCCAGTTTTTTCAATCGTTTTTGCAGATACTTTTTCCATGTTCTTTTCTCCCTGATTATGTTTTTTTCTTTCTTGTGAAGATGGTTTATCCATAATTCCTGTTAACCTCCTGATTTCTCTAAATTAATCCATTTCTGAAAAATTTCCTCAACCTGCTTCTTTGTGCGATTTATAGAGCCGCTGTTATCAATAACAATGTCTGATAGAAACAATTTTTCTCTCATCGGCATCTGGGCATGAATACGCCTTAGAGTCTCACGTCGTGTCAAAGCCAGACGCTTCGTTGTCCGTTGAATCTGTTTGTCCTGACCCGCTTTAACAACAACCGTCACATCAACATATTTCTGCAAACCCGATTCAAATAGTAACGGCACGTCAAGAACAAGAGTCTTTACATTCTTTTTCCGTTCATACCGCGAAATTTCCTTTTTCATTTCTTTAATAACTTCAGGATGAATTATCTTTTCAAGTTTCTTAAGCCCTGTCGCGTTATTAAAAACAATGCCGGATAATTTTTTGCGGTCAATACACCCCTTGGTCAGGATATCTCCGCCAAAATATTTTAGAATTCTGTCAAAGCAGGTGCCCTCCTTTTCCATAAGACGGTGTGCCATTTTATCGGCATCAAGCACCTTGGCTCCTTTCTTTGAAAACAAAGACGCGACGGTTGTCTTGCCCGTCCCCAACCCTCCTGTTAAGCCGATGATAAACATTGATCATACAACTCTCTATATTGTCTCGCCGAGTCTGTTTGGGAAAAATGACATTCAAACGCCTTTTGAACCAACCGCTTAAATCCGGATTTATCATGGTAAACATCCACGGCCTGTTTCACTGCCGCCACAAAGGCATCCGGTGTATATTCCGTAAAAACAAACCCATTGCCCCCTCGATCATATGCCGTGACCGTATCCTTCAAGCCGCCTGTTTTATGAACAAGCGGAACCGTACCGTACCTCAAACTGATCATCTGGCTCAATCCACATGGTTCGTAAACAGAGGGCATCAAGAAAATATCGCTTCCGGCATAAATCTGATGACCTAACTTTTCATTAAATTCCAGACAGGCCGCGATCTTTTTAGGATAACGGGAGGCCATATTCTTCACAATCTCATGATTTTTATCATCGCCCACACCGAGAAAGACCATTTGCAAATCCATCCGGGCAATGGTTGGCATGCCTTCGGATATCAAATCAATCCCCTTTTGGTACGACAGTCGCCCGACAAAACCAAAAAGCGGCACATCCGAACGAATAGGGAGTTTGCATTGCTTTTGAAGTTCAGCTTTATTTTTATATTTTCCTGCTATATCCTGCGCCGAATACCGATGAGCAATGAGCTTATCGCTTTGTGGATTCCAGACGGTGTTATCAAGGCCGTTTAAAATACCGGGGATGCTGTCTTTTCGGGAACGCAGAACTCCGTCTAACCCGCATCCGTAATCCTCCGTTTGAATCTCTCGTGCATATCCCGGGCTGACCGTTGCCACAGCATCACTGTGAAGGATACCGGCCTTCAACAGATTGATTTTGTCATGGAACTCAAATCCCCCGGAGCGATACAAACTTTGCTTTAACCCGAGTTTGGGAAAGGCCTTTTTGGGGAATATTCCCTGATACGCTAAATTGTGAATAGACAAAACCGATTTCATGTCTTTGTAAAAGGAATCTTTGTGAAGAAGAAATTTCAAATAAACAGGAATGAGTGCCGCCTGCCAGTCATGACAATGAAAAATATCCACATCGATATTCAATTGTTTTAAAACTTCCAACGCCTTAAAACAATAAAGCTGAAAGCGCTCAAGATTATCGGGATAATCTCCATTCGATTCCCCGTAAAGCCCGTCACGCCCGGAAAAAACCTCGTTTTCAATAAAGTAAACCTGAATATCTTTCCCGATGGTGGTCGTTGAAACGTCATTATTTAACGCCCGGATATCGTGATCCCGGGACACGATACATTTATAACGCGGCATCAGGATCACCACGCGGATCCCCAATTCTTCCAGGGCCAAGGGTAATGCCCCGCAGACATCTGCCATGCCGCCTGTCTTGGCAAACGGGACAACTTCCGAAGAACAAAAAGCAACCTTCATATTTAACCGACATCCTCGGTCTCAAGCCAGTTTTTCCCGGCCTTGATCGTCACCTTAACAGGAACGGACAAAGACAGAGTATGTTCCATCTTGTCGCGGATCAATGCCACCATAGTATCTTTCTCTTCCTTCGGAACATCGAATACAAGCTCATCATGAACAGTAATAATCATCCGGGCCTTCAATTTCTTTTTCTTCATCGCTCTGTCGATGTGAACCATGGCTGCTTTTATCAAATCAGCTGCTGATCCCTGCCCCGGGGTATTAATGGCCTGGCGTTGGGCAAACTGTTTTACCATTATGTCGGAACTGTTGATCTCCGGAATATACCGGCGCCGGTTCAGCAATGTGCTGACAAATCCCTGTTTCTCACACTTCTTGATTTCTTCGTCCATAAAACGCTTAACTCCCGGATAACGCAAGAAATACCGGTCAATAAAATCCTGAGCCTGCGGCTGTGGGATAGATAGATCTTTGGACAGACCAAAGGCACTCATTCCGTAAATAATGCCGAAATTGACCCTTTTGGCGGAATTACGCATTTCCCGGGTCACCTCAGTCTGGGGGACATCAAAAATCTGAGCGGCTGTAAAGGCATGAATATCCTCACCCTTTTGAAAAGCCTTAATAAGATTCTCGTCGCCGGAAAGATGCGCGAGAATGCGCAATTCAATCTGGGAATAATCCGCCGTGATAATAACATGGCCCGGCTGAGAGGGGATAAAGGCCTTGCGGATTTCTCTCCCCAAATCCGTGCGGATCGGAATATTTTGAAGATTCGGATTGTTAGAACTCAACCGCCCGGTTTCTGTGCCTGCCTGATTAAAAGAGGCATGCACCCTCTTCGTCTTGGGATCAACCAGCCTGGGAAGGGCATCAATATACGTTGATTTTAATTTTGCCAGTTTGCGATACTCTAATATCAACGCCGGTAACGGGTGTTTTACAGCCAACCGGGTTAATACTCCCTCATTGGTGGAGAATCCTGTCTTGGTCTTTTTAAGGACAGGCAGTTTCAACTTTTCAAATAGAATACGGCTTAACT
>CBDUYP010000048.1:0-7176 GCA_965371485.1 uncultured bacterium | reverse complement strand
CGACTCCGGGGTGCCTGTCAATTTCTTTCCCAGAGGATGATCCGGCCACATCAGCTCATCCAAGAGGTCCATGACCAGACTCTGCGGCAGATCCTGGTACATCTTAATCTCTTCAAGAATAACGCCCCTCTCCTTTTCAACCTCAACTTCCGGGATTAAAGGATGAAACACCATGTCAGCCAGAATATCAAAGGTCTTATTTATATGTTTTGTCGGGACCTTGGCATAGTAGCAGGTTTGTTCTTCAGCCGTAAACGCATTGAGGTTTCCGCCGACCCCTTCGATCTGTCTTTTGATTTCATTACAGGAATATTTCCGGCTCCCCTTAAATACAATATGCTCAAAAAAATGGGCCACGCCCTTAACGCGGTCTTCTTCATAACGACCGCCCGCATTGATCCACAGCCCGACCGCCACGCTGTCGCGCTCCTTCATATCATGCGTAACAACCTTCAGCCCGTTATGTAAGACAGTTTTTCGATACATTTATTTACAAATCCCTGCTTAACTTCCGCACAAAGCGGGTCACATTTTTGACAAGGTCTTTTTTGCCGGTATTTTTTTCGATGTGTTTAATAATGGCGCTTCCGACAATGACCCCGTCGGCAATCCTGGAAAGCGAACGCACCTGCGCCGCTGTTGAAACCCCGAACCCCACACAAACAGGCGTCTTGGTAAAACGTTTCGCCATCCTGACATTCGTGCTTAAGCTCGTCGGCAGCGTCCCGCGCTCACCCGTCACCCCTGTAACAGATACATAATAAATAAATCCCGTCGCCGCCTTGACAATCCCTTGCATTCTTTTTTTTGTCGTTGTCGGGGAGAGAAAAAAAACGAGTGAAAGATGATTCCGTTTGGCAGCCCGGATAAGGCTTCCGGCCTCCTCGGGAGGAAGATCCGGAACAATCAGACCGTCCACCCCGCTTTGTTTGGCCTTGACGACAAACCGGTCTTCCCCGTAATGGAATACCGGATTGTAATACGTCATAAGGGCAATGGGTATTTGGGATTTTTGACGGATACGACGGACCGTGTGAAAAATTTTCTCCAATATGGGCGAACGGCCGTTCGCCCCTACGGCTTTAATGGCCCGTGCAGATGCTTCCTGAATAACCGGGCCGTCGGCAAGCGGATCTGAAAAAGGCACGCCCAATTCCATGATATCGACGCCGGCCTTTTCAAAAGACAACACCAATTCTTCGGTCACCTTAAGATTCGGGTCCCCTGCGGTAATAAAGGCAATAAAGGCCTTCTTTTTCCTTCCCCTTAATTCGCTGAATTTTGAATCTATCCTGTTGTTCACACCAAATCCTTTATCGTATCCATATCCTTGTCCCCTCGTCCTGAAAGGCACACAATAACGTTGGCCTTGCGCTTCACTTTCCGGGCCAACTTCTCCAAATAGGCTATCGTATGCGCTGTCTCTAATGCCGGAATAATCCCTTCTGTCCGGGATAATAATTTCAACCCCTTAACCGCCTCTTTATCCGTAACAGAGACATAATCAGCGCGCCCTATCTGTTTGTAATAAGAATGCTCCGGCCCCACACCGGGATAATCCAGGCCCGCGGCAACAGAGTGGGCAACTTCAACCTGCCCGTCGGGCGTTTGTAAAAGTTTACTTTTGCTGCCGTGCAAAACGCCTGAACTGCCCTTGGCAAGCGTCGCGGCATGCCGTCGGGTCGCCGTTCCCAATCCAGCGGCTTCCACCCCGATCATCTTCACTTTTTTATCATTGAAAAAAGCATGAAACAATCCCATGGCATTGCTCCCGCCGCCAACACAGGCAACAAGATAATCCGGAAGCTTCTTTTCCCGGGCAAGGAACTGTTTTTTTGCCTCACGCCCGATAACAGCCTGAAAATCACGAACCATCACAGGATACGGATGCGGCCCGGCCACAGAACCGATAATATAAAAAGTATTACGGACATTCGTGACCCAGTCTCGGATCGCCTCATTCATGGCATCCTTAAGAGTCTGAGAACCGCTTGTCACCGGGATCACCTTAGCCCCAAGAAGCCTCATGCGAAAAACATTAAGAGCCTGGCGCCGGATGTCCTCTCTCCCCATGTAAATCTCACATTGCAAGCCAAACAGTGCCGCGGCCGTGGCAGTGGCCACACCGTGCTGACCCGCCCCGGTTTCGGCAATAATCCGTGTTTTTCCCATACGCTGTGCCACAAGGACTTGTCCGAGGGTATTATTAATCTTATGCGCGCCGGTGTGCAGGAGATCCTCCCGCTTGAGATAGACTTTCAAACGTTTAAGATAACGGCTTAACCGCCCGGCAGAATAAAGATTGGTGGGACGTCCGGCATATTCTTTAAGATAAAAAGCGAATTCCCGTTGAAACTTTTTATCCCTTTTAAGCGAACCGAAAACTTTCTCTAAATCGGATAGAGGTGACATCAAGGTCTCCGGGACATACTTTCCCCCGAATTCTCCAAAATGACCTTTTTTGTCAGGAAGCGTCATCTTTTTTCTCCCCTCTCATACTTTCTCATAATCATCGCGGTATTCCCGAATCCGGTGGCCCCGTCGATTCTCAAAGGAGTCTTTCCGTCGTTGTCCTCAAACCATACCCGGTATTTCCTGGGATTGCTTTGCATAAAGAAAGCATTATAAACCTTCCTTGCGGCAGCGATTCTATTCTTTTTCAGCAGGCGGATGGTGATATCCTTTGTCGGCAAAGGAATTTCCATGGTATCGCCTGTCCTGAAGTGCCCGTCCCTGCGGTAACGGTAAATGAAACAGTAAATATTATCGATATCCCCGGACTTTTCAATGACCTGCTCGATGGTCTTGGCACCCACAGATTTCACAATCCGCACACGCCCCTTTTGAGGATCATAGTATTCGGTTATCTTTTCCCTGTTCCCGAAGATATTGATATTACGCTCGACACGGACAGGGAAAAATGTTTCCGGATCGACATAAATCTTTTCTTCGTCGAAAAAGTTGAACCCGTCTGCCGTAAAGGTGATTAAATAAACATCCCGTCCCTCCAGCACGGTTTTTCCCTCAAAAACAAGCACGGCATCGCCGGCCTTGATGCCGAACTTTTTTATCGCGTACGTGATCTTTTCTCCGGAAAAAAACGGTAAGATTCCGCTCCGGCGGGACAATTCATCATTAGCCTCTGCCGTAAAAGGGCAAGAGAATAACAGCAAGGCAGCAAGAACCAGGGGTAGTTTCATCAAAACGTCTCGTAATATTCCTTACGGAATACACACTTCCCGGAAAATCCGTTTTTAAAACGATAGGATGTGAAATAAGCAAACGGCCGCACGCGATGATTGAAAATCTGATCCAGTAGAAGGTGTGCTGTCATGCCGGCCGCTAACCCTATCCAGACAACATTCAATTTTAAGGATAAAATTATCAACCAGAAAACAGTCTGGAGTTCATAAGAATGCAAGGCCAAATAAAACTTTCCATCTTTTGCATGAGCGCAAAAAGAATGCAAATCCCTGAATCCAAACGGCGGCCTCTTCCTGGCGATCCAAAAATCCAGGACATGGTCCAAATCAATGAATATCCCGCTTAAAAAGCAAAAAAACGCGCCGCTTAAGGATTGCGTAACATACGCGAACGTAAGACTGACCACACCTGAGGCGATTGTATGTTTGGTTGGACTCATAAGAAAAGATTATAACATAATGCGCAGGTAAGAGAGAAGAAAAAAGCCGATAAAGACGGGGGTTGACCCCTATCTCGCTCTTCGGCAACTCAGCCACCCTATCGTCTTACTTACCTTTCAGTCGTATCTTTTCGTGCCCAGGCCTTCTTGGGCCTTCCCGGCATTCGGACAACGTAGGTCTGTAGTTTTGTGCCCCCGGATTTCCCCGGGTTTACCTTTATCGGCTCACTTAAAATATAACATATTTCCCTATCCTCGACAAGAGGGGCAAGATTCATAATCTCAGATACTTCTCCCAATACCCATAAAGCTCTTTGGTGGCGCGGACATCGCGCATGCAGTACCGGGCGATGGCCTTAAACTGCCCTTCTTTAAAAAGATCTTTGACCTGCCGGCCTGTGACCTCTCCTTCCTTAGGGCTTGGGATCCCAAACGCCTTGCACCACATATGCAGGCTGAATTTCCGGCGCATGGCACTATAAAAGGAAAGCTGGTCCGCAAGATCGATGTGGCAATTATGATTATACCGGTAAGGCATAAGATTCTTACCGGCACGGATATGATTCATGGCCGAACGCAGCATAATAAAAGGGCAGTCAAAAACGCGGCCGTTGAAGCTGATAAACTGATCATAACGCCTGAGTTGATTCCAAAAATGCGTGAGAATCTCGCCTTCGCTTCCGGAGACATAGGCAATGTTGTTCTCCTTAAATTTCTCCTGAGGCCTCCCTCCGTTCTGAAAATAAACCGCGCCTTGCGCGCCGTCAACATCAAGCATACCGATGGCAACAATCTGAGCGGTGAGCGGATAAAAGCTTAAGGCTTCTTTGGCTTCCTTGATCTTTTCCGGATTATCGGCAAATTTCAGGAAATATTCTTTGGAAAACTCATCCAAAAGCTCAAAGTCCTGCCCTGCTGTCTCAATATCAAAGACAATCCTTTTCATGATGATTCCTCTCTATGGTGGGGTATGGTTAAATACGGAGGGAAACAGGGGAACAAACGTTAATCCGTGCCGGATTCTTTCTGAAATTCCAACGCTGCAAAAAAATCTTTCATGGACCGTTCGCTTTTTTTACCCGGAGATTGTTCAACACCGCTGGCAACATCAACGGCAAAAGGGCGGACCTCTTCAATCGCCTCATTAACATTCGCACTGTTTAGCCCGCCGGACAGGATAACGGGGCGGCCCAAACTTTTGGCTCCCTTCATCCATGACCAGTTAAAGGTTTTCCCTGTTCCACCGGGAGCACCCTCCTGATACGTGTCAAACAGAAAGGCATCCACGTCAAACTTTTTTACTTCAGAAATATCAATTTTCTTCTTAACACCGAAGGCCTTGATAACTTTAAATTTATTAAACCGCTGACAAAATGCGGGCGATTCATCACCGTGAAACTGCACTGTCCTGATCCCGCAGAAACTAAGAATCTCCTTAACCGCCCCTTCCTTCTGATTGACAAAAACCCCCACCGGCGTCACAAACGGAGGCAGGCGGTCAATAATCTTTGCCGCCTTATACGCGCCGATACTCCGCGCACTCTTTTTATAAAAGATAAACCCGACCGCCCACGCACCGAGGGAAGCCGCTTTTAAGGCATCTTCACTATTGGTAATACCGCAAATCTTAACTTTTGTCATCACCACTCCTTAATAGATATCTCCTGCCATAACTTCTCTTATTTTTTTACCCACATCTTCCTCGCGCAGAAAAGTTTCTCCGATTAAAACAGCATGAGCACCGAGTTTCTTAAGTTTTGCAACGTCTTCGTGCGTCTTTATCCCGCTTTCGACAACAATCACCTTATCCTTTGGGATACGGGGGACAAGCCGCTCGCTGACCTTCAGATCAACCGCGAAGGTATGTAAATCCCGATGATTAATGCCGATAATCGAGGCCTGTGCATCTATGGCCCGCTCCAATTCTTCCTCATCATGGACCTCCACGAGACAATCCATATCCAAAAGGGAGGCCTCCCGTATCAGGTTTCGAATCTGTCCGTCATCTAAAATCGCGACGATCAACAATACCGCGCTGGCCCCTAAGCTAAACGCCTCATAAATCTGCACGTCATCGATGATAAAATCCTTCATGAGCACCGGAACATTAAAATTTCCGCTCACCTTCCTGAGATAATCGTATTTCCCCAGAAAAAATTTATCCTCTGTCACCACAGAGATCGCCGCGGCACCGTTGGCAATATACATCTTTGCCAAGTGCATGACATCAAAGTCCGGACGGATAAGCCCGCGGGAAGGGGAAGCCTTTTTAATCTCAGCGATAAAATTGATACGCTCCGGATTTGATATTTGCTTCTTAAACAACCCGTAACGTGTCAGCTTGGTTGTTGCGGCGTTTTTCTTGAGTCCCTTGAAAAAAACCCTTTTCTCATCGAGAAGGCTTTTCTTATGATCAATGATTTTTTGCAAGAAATCTTCAGACATATTAAGCAAAGGCCTTTAATGATTCCAGTTTCCCGCGGGCCTTTCCGGTATCAATCGATTCACAGGCCAGACGAATACCATCGGAAATATTTTTAACTTTTTCGGCCGCGTAAAGAGCATAAGCGGCATTCACCACAACAATATCACGATGAGAACCCTGATTGCCGTTTAAGATATCATTGACGATTCCGATATTGGTCTTAAGATCGCCGCCTTTAAGATCTTCTTCCTTGGCAGGTTTTATCCCCAACTCCTGCGGGTCAATGTCATAGGAAAAAATATCGTTATCACGCAATTCACTGACAAAGGTCACACCTGTGGTGGTCACCTCATCTAATCCGTCACTCCCGTGGACCACGAGGGCTTTTTTAAGCCCCAGGTTTTTAAGAACATGCGCAATCGGTTCAACGAGATCACGATTATAAACTCCCATAATCTGGTGGGTCGCCTTAGCCGGATTAATCAAAGGACCCAGGATATTGAAAATCGTTTCAACCTTCAAATCCTTGCGCGCGGCCGCGACATTTTTCATGGCCGGATGCAATTTCTGCGCGAATAAGAACGCGATGCCGATTTCATCAAGACACCGGCTTAAGTCCCGGGATTCAATATTGATGTTGACCCCTAAGGCCTCCAGGATATCGGCGCTGCCGCATCGACTGGAAACCGAACGGTTACCGTGTTTAGCCACGACAACCCCTGTCCCGGCCACGACCAAAGCCGCAATGGTTGAGATATTAAATGTATTCTTCTTATCCCCTCCGGTTCCGCACGTATCAAGCACTACTTCATGTTTTGTCTCAACTTCGGTATAAAATTTCCGTAAAAGCTGCGCGGCACCGGTGATCTCATCTACCGTGGGCCCCTTATCCCTCAAGGCAAGCAGAAACTCTGTAATGTCCTCATGCACGGCCTTGCCGGACATAATAGTGTGCATAACCTCCTGAATCTCTTGCTGTGTCAGATTTTTCCGGCTTTTTATCTTTTCAATATAATTTTTCATAATCATCCCTGTCGATTATATTTTTAAAAAATTCTTCAGGATATTCTTCCCGGCTTTCGTTAAGATGGATTCCGGATGAAACTGG
>CBDUYP010000047.1:0-7295 GCA_965371485.1 uncultured bacterium | reverse complement strand
AATTCCGCCCTATCTTCGTAACGTACACGACAGGCACGACCTACAAACCGGTTTCTTTCCTTTACACGAAACACGACATTGATAATTTGTATGTTTCCGGCGCCAGGATGTTGAGTCTTTTTGATATTAAGGACGAGGATCGCGTTGTGAATATGTTTCCTTATGCGCCGCACCTGGCTTTTTGGCAGGTTGTCTGGGGAGGGTTATCCTGCGGTGTTTTAATTTTGAGTACCGGCGGCGGTAAGGTCATGGGCAGTGAAGGGAATATCGCGGTTCTGGAAAAAATGCGGCCCGCGGTGATTTTGGGTGTGCCCAGTTATGTGTATCATGTCGTGCGTCTTATGAAAGACAGAGGGTGCCGCCTGGACCATCTCGAGAAGATTGTTCTGGGGGCGTCCAAGATAGCCGCGGGTTTTAAGACAAGATTATCCGGGATGCTTCAGGAGATGGGCGCGCGTAATGTTTCGATCTTCGGGACGTATGGGTTTACCGAGGCACGCTCTGCCTGGGCGGAGTGTCCGACGACAAATGGTGTTTCCAGCGGTTACCATCTTTATCCGGACAAAGAGATCTTTGAGGTGGTTGATCCGGCAACAGGCCAGGTTAAAAAAGAAGGCGAGGACGGTGAGCTTGTTTATACTGCTTTGGATGCGCGGGGCAGCAGTGTGTTGCGTTACCGGACAGGCGATTTTGTTAAAGGGGGGATCATCAGCGAACCCTGCCCGCATTGCCATAAGACCGTGCCGCGGGTTTCAAGTGATATTACACGGATATCGAATATTAAAGACATGCGGGTATCCAAGATTAAAGGGTCGCTGGTGAACTTCAATAATTTTGCGGAAACGCTTTGTGAATTTCCGGATATTGAAGAATGGCAGATTGAGTTACGCAAAAAAGATAATGACCCTTTTGAAGTGGATGAGATGACAGTTTATCTTACCGGCAGGGAAGGCGTGAATCAAAGAGCCCTGGCCGAGTCTGTCAAGAAGCAGTTGCTTTTAACGACAGAGGTTTCTCCCAATCAGGTGAAGTTTATTCCTTTGGCGGAAATGATCAAGCAGTTAGAGTTGGAAACGGCGAATAAAGAAAGACGTATTGTCGATAAAAGACCGCAGGACTGAAAGATTCGGATAAAAATATGGAACGTATTGCCATTGTCGACGGTATCCGTACTCCCTTTTGCAAGATGGGAACGGCATTCAATGATGTGAGTGCCCAGCAGTTGGGGTGTATGGTTACGCGGGAATTGATCGAAAGAACGGGAATTTCTCCTGCGGTCATTGATGAGGTGATCTTCGGAAACGTGGGCCAGCCGCCGGAGGCTGCCAACATCTCGAGAGTCATCGCTCTCTTAAGCGGGATCCCCAAGACGACCCCGGCCTTTACAGTGCACCGTAATTGCGCCTCGGGCATAGAGGCGGTTGTCACGGCCGCTCTTAAAATAAGGGGAAGAGAGGGCTCATGCATTTTGGCCGGCGGAACCGAGTCGATGAGCAATATCCCTTTTTTTATGACAAAGAAGTTACAGGAGATATTATTTCAGTTTGGCCGCGCCAAGACACCTGTGGCCAAGTTTCAGGTGTTGTCACAACTGCGTTTATCCCATCTAACGCCGCGTATCGGACTGCAGTTAGGGTTAACCGACCCTGTTTGCGGGTTGAACATGGGACAGACCGCCGAGGTTCTGGCCAAAGAATTCGGGATTTCGAGAAAAGAGCAGGATCAATTTTCGCTCATAAGCCATCAGCGGGCGGCTCAAGCCGGGGATATCCTTCGGGAAGAGATCGTACCTGTTATTCCGCCGCCGAAATACAGGGATGTCGTTGAGAAGGATAACGGACCGCGTGAAAATCAAAATATGGAGGCGTTGGATAAACTGAAACCCTTTTTCGACCGCAGATCTGGTACCGTGACAGCTGGCAATTCCAGTCAAATCACCGACGGGGCTGTGGCCTTATTGATTATGTCCGAGAGCCGCGCGCGGGAGTTACATTTAAAACCGCTCGGGTTTTTAAAGGCCTTTGCCTTTGCCGGGGTTGAACCCGACCGCATGGGGATCGGCCCGGCTCACGCGATCCCGCGGGTTTTAAAAAAGGCCGGGATGACTTTAAAAAATGTTCAGGTTGTTGAAATCAATGAGGCCTTTGCCACTCAGGTTCTGGCATGCCTGCGCCTTTTGGAATCAGAGAAATTTACAAAGGAATTCGGTTATGAAGGCGGGACAGGATGTATTCCTCGGGATATTTTAAACGTTAACGGCGGAGCCATTGCCCTCGGGCATCCGGTAGGGGCGACAGGGGCGCGTCTTATTCTGACAGCATTAAAACATCTTAAACGCCATGATCTCAACGTCGGACTGGCATCCTTGTGTATCGGCGGCGGACAGGGCGCGGCTGTTATTTTGGAACGATAATCACTATGGCAATTTCCTACAATATTAAAGACAATATCGGGGTTATTGAGTTCAATCAGCCTGATTCCAAGGTGAATATCCTGACCGCTGAGGTGATCAGAAAGCTCGACGCTATTTTGGGGAAGATTAAGGCGGACGATTCACTCAAGGCCCTTTTGATCACCAGCGGGAAAAAGGATGTTTTTATTGCCGGGGCTGACATTAAGGAGATTGAGGGGATTACCGAATCCAAAGACGGGGAAATGAAATCCCGCGCAGGGCAGGATATTTTTAACACGCTGGAGGATCTTTCGATCCCGACGGTGGCGGTTATTGACGGGGTGGCTTTGGGGGGAGGATGTGAATTGGCCTTAGCCTGTTGTTATCGCGTGGCCACGTTTAACGCAAAGGTCAAAATCGGTTTACCCGAGGTGAATCTCGGAATCATTCCCGGTTTCGGCGGGACCTACCGCCTGCCGCGGCTTGTCGGGCTGACACAATCTTTGAAGATCATTTTGGCCGGCAAGGTGGTCCCCGGACAACAGGCTCTTAAAATCGGTTTGGTGGACAGGCTTTTCCCGCAAACGAATCTTGAAAATTCCGTGCATGAATTTGTCAACGGGATCGCGGGCTCTGTTAAAAGAAAAAAGAATTTCCACAGAAAACAAAAAGGCCTGTCAGCGTTTTTGGACCGGCGATGGATCGGGCAGAGACTTATTTTTAATCAATCCCGCAAAAGTGTTTTGAAGTTAACCAAGGGGTTTTATCCCGCGCCTTTAAAAGCCTTGGATGTGATTCAAAAGACACTGCGCGTCAAGCGTTCTGTGGCCATGCGCGTTGAGGCAAAGGTATTCAGTGAGTTAGCGGTTGGGGATATTTCCAAGAATCTGGTCGGGGTTTTTTACCTTTCCGAAAAATACAAACGGTTAAGTCCACCGGAATGTGAAGGCCTGACACCAAAGCCCATCAACAAATGCGGTGTGGTCGGGGCCGGTATTATGGGGGGCGGAATCGCGCAGCTTTTAAGCTACAAAGACATTGCCGTGCGCCTGAAGGATATCAATTATGAAGCGATTGCCCTGGGACTTAAGTCCGCCCATAAGGTTTTTGAACAGGCTGTTCGCAGAAGAAAATTAAAAAAGGCACAGGCCGAGGTGAAGATGGCCGGAATCACGGGGACTGTTGATGGAAGCGGATTCTCCAATGTTGATTGTATCATTGAGGCTGTTGTTGAGAACATGGAGATTAAAAGACAAGTCTTTGGGGAGATGGACAGGATTATTCCTCCTGAGTCGGTGATGTGTACCAATACCTCGGCTTTGTCGGTGCGTGAAATGGCTGACGTAGTCAAAAATCCGCAGCGTGTGGTCGGATTTCATTTTTTCAATCCGGTTCACCGTATGCCGCTTGTTGAGATCATTAAAACAGATGTAACCTCACCGCAAACGATTGCCACGGCTCTTGCCCTGGCCAGGCGCCTGGGAAAGACCCCGATTTTGGTTAAGGATTCCCCCGGGTTTTTAGTTAACCGGATTCTCCTCGGCTACATTAATGAGGCCGGCCGTATTTTAGAGGAGGGGGCTGATGTTGTTTTTATTGATAAGATCATGACGGATTTCGGTATGCCCATGGGGCCGCTTGCCTTGTCCGATGAGGTCGGACTGGATGTGGGGGTGAAAGTCCTGCATATTTTGCATGCGGGATTAGGGGAGAGGTTTGAACCGGTGGAGATCTTTGACAGGATTTATGAAAAAGGTCTTTTTGGAAAGAAATCAGGTAAAGGATTTTACATCCACACGAAAAAGAAACGCCTCCTCAATCCGGAGATTGACCGTCTGCGCGGCGGGAAAAAGACAGCTTCCTTTAAGACGGATGAATTGCGCGACAGGATGGTTTTCATTATGATCAATGAGGCTGCGCGCTGTTTGGAAGACGGGATTGTCGATGACCCTTCTGTTGTGGATACAGGGATGATCATGGGGACAGGGTTCCCACCGTTTCGCGGCGGACTTTTAAGGTACGCGCAGAGTGTTGGGATCGAGCGGGTTGTTGAGACCTTAAAATCTTTTGAAACAAAATTTCATTCTGACAGGTTTAAACCCTGTCCGTATTTGGAAAGATTGAAAGACTGATGAAAAAAAGAGAGAAACAATCACGCTTTTTCGGATGTCTGATTGCCATAGGAATTTTTTTGATTATCATCGGTATCCTGTCCTTGATTAAAGTCACGGAGTACGCCGTTTACAAGGATGCCGGTTATGGCATACAAATCAAATATCCTACGTACTGGGCCCTTTACGACAAACCCGAGGGGGGAGCCATTGTCGCTTTTGTCGTTCCCAAGGAACCCGGCATGGATGTTTTTGTGCCAAACGTTAATGTTACGATGAATGATTTGTCCGGAACCTTCACGACACAGGACCAATTTTCAAAAACAATCATACGTCAGGTGACCAAAACCTTTGCGCCTTACATCAAGGTTCTTGAATCAAAGCGTATCAAGCTGGCAGGGCGGCCAGGGTACAGATTTGTTTATGCCGGGCAGATCGAAGGGAATGACAATCCCATGCAGTATCTGCATGCCTGGGTGGTTGACGGGGACAGGGCCTACATCATTACGTATGCCGCTTTAAAAGGAGATTTTAAAAAACATCACGGTATTGTCAGGGCCATGATGAAGTCTTTTAAGTTGACAACACCATAACACAGGAGAAATTATGAGTCTATTTGATAAAAATATCTCTGATGAAAAACGGGAATCTCTTGAGCTCGCCGAGGATTCCCGCGAAAGCGAGTGGAAATACCCCAGCTTTGTCCTGAAATTGTTTCATGGAGTCGTGGACCACAAGCTTATCTTTCCCTTTCCGGAACAATCCGCAGAGGATAAAAAGGAAGGGGATGTCTTTTTGGAAAAGCTGGAGACGCTTCTTAAGGAAAAACTTAATCCCGACGAGGTTGACCGCACAGGAATCATCCCTGATAATGTCATCAAGGCCCTTGCTAACATCGGGGCCTTTGCCATTAAGATTCCCAAGAAATACGGCGGAGCCGGACTCGGTCAGACCAATTACAACCGCGCGGTTCATTTAACAGCGAGTTACTGCGGCTCAACAGCCGTCCTTCTTTCAGCCCATCAAAGTATCGGCGTTCCCCAGCCGCTTAAATTATTCGGGACCGAAGAACAGAAAAATAAATATTTTCCCTTATTCGCCAAGGGGATGATATCCGCGTTTGCCTTAACAGAACCCGGGGCCGGTTCCGATCCCCGTAAGATGCAGACCACGGCCACGCCGACCGACGATGGGAAAGCCTTTCTTGTCAACGGTGAGAAACTCTGGTGCACCAACGGTCCCATTGCCGGGGTCATTGTCGTTATGGCGGTTACGCCTCCTAAAATGGTCCGTGGAAAAGAAAGGAAACAGATCACCGCCTTTATCGTCGAGACAAACACACCCGGTTTTAAGATGGCGCATCGTTGCCGTTTCATGGGATTAAACGGCATTCAAAACGGCCTTTTGAAATTCAACAACATGAAGGTTCCCCGCGAGAATATTATTCTCGGAGAAGGGGAGGGATTGAAGCTGGCCCTGATGACCTTAAATACCGGCCGGTTGACCATTCCGGCCGCATCCACCGGAATCGGGAAGTGGTGCTTGAGCGTTGCGCGGCAATGGTCGGTTACGCGAAAGCAGTGGGGGGCTTCTCTCGGCGAGCATGAAAGTATTGCTCTCAAATTGGGTTACATGTCCGCGCATACCTTTGCCATGGATGCTGTCAGCTGGCTGACCTCGGCGATGGCTGATGATAAAGGAAAAGATATCCGGCTTGAAGCAGCCATGGCGAAACATTTTTGCACGATCCATGCATGGAAGATTGTTGATGAGACGCTTCAGATCAGGGGAGGCCAGGGTTATGAAAGCGCCTCTTCCTTAAAGAAAAGAGGTATGAATGATTGGGCAGTAGAGCGGGTCATGCGGGATGTCCGTATCAACCTGATCATTGAGGGGGCGACCGAGATCATGCGCCTGTTTATCGCCCGTGAGGCTTTGGATCCGCATTTAAGCCGAATAAAACCTCTCTTAAGCGGCAGAACAACAATTTCGCAAAAGATGAAAGCCGCCCTTTCGGCGGCGGGATATTATTCTCTTTGGTACCCGCGTTTATGGCTTCCGGTATTGACCCATGCCCGTATTTCTACCATCCCCGGGCCTCTGTCGGGGCACATGGTTTATGTTCGCAGAGCAAGCCGGCGTTTGGCCCGTCATGTCTTTCATCAGATGATGCTTTATCAGCAGAAGATGGAATCCAAACAGGGTATTTTAAACCGCATTGTCGACATCGGGACAGAACTCTTTGTCATGTCCGCATCCTGTTCGTACGCGTCCGCGTTGTTAAAGAAGGGAGAGGGAAAGGAGAGTTCCCTTGATCTCGCTGACCTGTTTTGCTGTTCGGCCCGCAAACGTATTGAAGTCCTCTTTAAAGAAGGTCGCCGTAATGACGACAAGAAGAACACGGCCGTTGCCCGGAAATTAATGGCAGGGGATTATCAGTGGCTGGAGAACGATATCATATGTCCGCGTTAACCTCAATCTTCAATCGCTATAACCTCGTCAAGAATACTCCCATCTTCAGCAAACTCAATTGGTTTGACCTGCAAAAGATCGCAAACAAATCAAGGGTTGTTCAGTATGAAAAAGGAGAGGTGGTCTGCAGACAGGGGGATCCTTCGGCTGCTCTTTATTGTCTTGTTTCCGGACGGATTCAGGCTTACGCCATGAATGCGGAAGGACAAAAACGGAATGTCGAATTCATCCGCCGTGGCATGCATTTCGGTATTGTTTCTTTGTTGACCGGTGAAAATCATTCCCTCAGTTTTGAGGCGATCAATGACTCCATTATTCTT
>CBDUYP010000046.1:0-7320 GCA_965371485.1 uncultured bacterium | reverse complement strand
TATTCCTGCGGGGTAACGGTTTATGATCGCAGTCACATCGGGCACGCGAGGAGTCTTTATGTCTTTGATGTCCTGCGACGGTATCTTACCGATCGCGGGTTTAAGGTCAATTTTGCGCGTAATATCACTGACATCGACGATAAGATTATTCATAAGGCAAAAGAATTAAACAAAGAATGGAAGGATGTCGTTGAGGAGAACATAACGGCGTATGAAGAAGATCTAAAGGCACTGGACATCGAAAAAGCCGATGAGGAACCCAGGGCTACCGAGAATATCGAGAGTATCAAAGAAGATATCGCCGGGCTTATCGCAAAGGGATTTGCTTATGAAATCGACGGGGATGTGTATTTCCACGTGCGGAAGTTCAAAGATTACGGGAAACTTTCGGGGCAGAGCATCGAAAAGATGCAGGAGGCTGTGCGGATTGATAAAGACGAGAAGAAAAGTGATCCTTTGGATTTTGCTTTATGGAAAAAATCAAAGGAAGGGGAACCTCATTGGTCCAGCCCCTGGGGAGAGGGGCGCCCCGGATGGCACATCGAGTGTTCCTGCATGAGTTTGAAATATCTTAAGTGCCGGACGCTTGACATCCATGCCGGCGGCCGGGATCTGATTTTCCCGCATCATGAAAACGAAATCGCCCAGGCCGAGGCCTTAACCGGTCGGCCCTTTGCCAAATACTGGATTCATCACGGTTTGCTGACGATCAACGGCCAGAAAATGGCTAAGTCGACAGGGAATTTTGTTACGATCAAGGATGCGGTCAAGAAATACGAAGTTGAGGACCTGAAATTTTTCTTTTTATCATCGCACTATGCCAGTGCCATTGATTTTTCACAGGAGAAGATACAAGAGAGCCATAAAGCCTTGCAGAGATTTGAGATATTTTTTAAAGAGGCAGAAAGATTAAGAGGGGAAAACGGTGACGTTCCTGTTGATGGAAAAGATTTTATCCAACGGTATGAAAACGACTTTATCAAAGCCATGGATGATGATCTTAATACCCCCCGGGCATTAGGATGTCTTTTTGAATTGATTAATGAGACCTATCAGCACAGGGATCATAAAGATTATGCGGCAACGGCTTATGCGGCTTATCAAACGATCCGGGATTTGGGGCAGCGGATTTTCGGTTTATTCTCTGCGGATATGGAACGCAAAGACGAATTTATAGAACGATTTCTTAATGAGAGGCAGGAAGCCAGAAAAAATAAAGATTTCAAGCGATCGGATGAACTGCGGGATGTCTTGCGGGAAAAGGGGATTGTCGTCGAGGATACGAAAGACGGGCAAATCTGGAGGCGGGCATGAAGGGAAAGTTGATTACCTTTGAGGGTGCTGAAGGGTCGGGGAAAAGCACGCAGGCCAAAATGATGGCTTGTTACCTTAAAGGGAAGAAAAGACAAGTTCTTCACATCCGAGAGCCGGGTGGGGTCAGGATCAGTGAGGCTATCAGAAAAATCCTTCTCAACACCGGAAATACGGTGATGAACAGTGAATGTGAGACCTTGCTTTACATGGCAGCGCGTTCTCAGGTGGTTGATGAGATCATCGTTCCCGCCTTAAAAAAGGGAACAATCGTTTTGTGTGACCGGTTTTTAGACTCGACGATTGTCTATCAGGGATATGGAAACGGTGTTAACAGGACATTTATCAGGCAAATAGGGACGTTTGCCACCAAAGGTGTGGCCCCGGATTTAACATTTCTTTTTGATATTGAAACGAAAAAAGGGCTGTCGCGCACCGGAAGGGTCAAAGACCGCATTGAGCAAAGACCCCTGTCTTATCACCGTCGTGTCCGTCAAGGATATTTGCAATTAGCCAAACAGCAGCCCCGCAGAATTAAGGTGATTAAGGTCAACAAAGACAAGGAAGAGATTCAAAGCATTGTCCGCGGATATGTGGATAAATTGTTGGGAATTTAATAACTCAAGATGCAAGTCAATAAAGCCATTTTGCAACGTTTCGTCCGGTTGATCAAGACACAACGTTTGGCGCACGCTTATCTTTTTGTCGGGCCTGCGGATACGGGGAAAGGGGAAACAGCCCTGAGCATAGCCAAACTGGTTAATTGTGAATCGAGTGATACGGATGCCCAGCAGGTTCCTTGCGGTCAATGCCTTTCCTGTAAGAAAATTGATTCGGGGAATCACCCGGACGTGTTTATCTTAGATACCGGGGATGAACAATCGATCAGGATTGCGAAGGTCCGTGATCTTCTACACAAGATTCCATTAAGGCCGTTTGAGGGTAAAAGAAAGGTGTTTATCATCAAAGACGCGGAAAAGATGACCTTAGAGAGCGCTAATGCCTTATTGAAAACATTGGAGGAGCCGTCGGCGAGCAGTCTGTTGATTTTAACAACGCGTGCCCTGGAAAAGAATCTGGGCACTGTTAAGTCCCGGTGTCATGCGGTCCGTTTTCTTTCGATATCAAATGACCCCGTATTTTCCGAAAGGAAAAATGACATTATTGACAATATTGTTTTTCAGGAGAATAATGATTCTTATATCAAAGAAGTGGCGGCGGATAAAGACCGGACAAAAGAGGTTTTGGATGTGCTGTTATACTGGTTCCGGGATCTCATTTTGCTTAAGAGCGGTGCCGGGCAGGATCGATGTGCTCACGCGGACAGGATTTGTGAATTGGAAAAGCTTGAATCCCGGTACTCTTTCCGTCAGTTGGAGGACATTGTTGAAGGGGTTGTTGATGCCTCAAGGCTGTTGGGGGAAAATCTTAACATCAAGATTCCCCTCACTTTATTACGGGAGAAAATATGGGTAAGACCATACAGGTCCAATTAGGGGAGTATCGGCCGGTTTATTTTTATGATTTGAATGCGGTTGATTGCAGCCGGGATGATTGTATTATTTTGTCCGTGGAGAGGGGAACGGAATTCGGAAGAGTCCTTTCGGACGTGAACGCGGATTATAAGGGTAAGCCTGAGAATGTCCACGGCAAGCTTGTGCGCAAAGTCACCGAGGGTGATTTAAATCAGATCAAGAATAATCGCACCAAGGCTCAGGACGCGATCAATGCGTGTGTCAGGAAAATCAATGAGCGCAGACTCGATATGCAGATCGTTCAGGCCGAGTATACGTTTGACTGCAGTAAGATCATTTTCTTTTTTACGTCCGATGGACGGGTGGATTTCCGGGGATTGGTTAAGGATTTGGCTAAAGTCTTCCGCGTGAGAATTGAACTGAAACAGATTGGTGTGCGCGACAGGGCAAAGATTGTCGGAGGTTATGGTGTTTGCGGGAGGCCCTTGTGCTGTTCATCCTATATGAAAGGATTTCATGCTCTCTCCATTAAGATGGCCAAGGAGCAAACCTTGCCGCTTAACCCGTCGAGAATCTCAGGGGTCTGCAGCCGGATTAAATGCTGTATGGCTTATGAATTTTCTGTTTATAGAGAGCTTGTCAGGAAGCTCCCGCATATGGGGGAAAAAATAACCACGCCGCTTGGGAAAGGGTATGTTAAGGATATCAATGTCCTTAAACGATACGTTGTTGTTGATTTGGGGGAAGGAAAGACCACCAAAGTTGACTGTCTCAAGAATGATGAAAAATAAGTTTTATGTTACGACTCCTATTTATTATGTCAATGACAAGCCGCATATCGGGCATGCGTATACCACGATTTTGGCTGACGTCCTGGCCCGCTATCACAAGGCCGAAGGCGACGAGGTGTTTTTTCTAACAGGCTTGGACGAACACGGCCAAAAGGTTCAGCAGGCCGCTAAAAGACGCGAACTCTCTCCTCAACAACACTGCGATGATCTTGCTCCCCGTTTTCGTGATCTCTGGAAAAAGCTTGAGATTCAATATGATGATTTTATCCGCACGACAGAGGCCCGTCATGTTGCGGTCGTCCAAAAGGCTCTTAAAAAAGTTTATGATGCCGGGGATATTTACTGCGATGAATATGAGGGCTGGTATTCTGTTTCCGAAGAGAGGTTTATCACGGAGATTGAAAAAGATTCCGGACAATTCAGGGATGTCAAGAAACTTAAAGAGCGTAACTGGTTTTTCCGGATGGGAAAATACCAGAAACCATTGTTGGAGCATATTGAAAAGCATCCTGGGTTTATACAACCGGTGCATCGCCGCAATGAAGTCCTGGGTTTTTTAAGGAAGCCTCTGGGAGATTTGTGCATTTCCCGTCCTAAATCCAGAATGAACTGGGGAATTGAGATTCCTTTTGATAAAGAATACGTGACCTATGTCTGGTTTGACGCGCTCTTGAATTATGTAAACGCCCCTAAATGGTGGCCTGCCTCGATTCATTTGATCGGGAAGGATATTCTCACAACCCACGCGGTTTATTGGCCCACGATGTTATTTGCTCTCGGGCTTCCTCTTCCGGAGACCATCTTTGCCCACGGATGGTGGTTGACCAATGACACCAAGATGAGCAAATCTTTGGGTAACATTGTTAATCCTTTGGATATTGTTGATGAATATGGCGTTGACGCGGTGCGTTATTATTTGATGCGGGAGATGGTTCTGGGGCAGGATGCCAATTTTACTCTTGAATCGTTTATCAAACGGTATAACAGCGATCTTGCCAATGATTTTGGAAATCTCCTTAACAGGGTCAGCGGATTGATCGGGAAACATTTTGAAGGATGTGTCCCTCATGAGGGCGAGCGCGACAGGGAAGATCAACCTGTCCGGGATGCCGCGACACAATTAGATGCTAAAATAAAAAAATGTATCAACAGCCTTCATATTCATGAAGCGATTGAAGAAACCTTAAAGTTAGTGCGCATCGTCAATAAATATCTTGAGGTGCAGGCCCCCTGGAAGGCCGTTAAAACGGATCCGGCGCGCGCGGGAATAATTCTTTATACAGCGACCGAGGCCCTGCGTGTCAGCGCGGTTTCCCTGTTACCTGTCATGCCGGCTAAAGCGAATGAGGTGTTGGAAATCCTGGGTGCCGTTGGCACAGGTCCTCAATGGGGTGGACTCAAGACCGGAACCAAATTGAAGAGTCACGATGCCCTTTTCCCGAGGCTGGAGGCAGTTAAAAACTAATAGAAAGAAGACTCATGGCGATACCGACAATTAACTGGGTGAACGGAAATGTTAAGATTATCGATCAGACAAAACTTCCCGGGAAATTTCAATATATTATTTGCAGGGATGTTCAAACGCTTTGGCGGGCTATTAAGCGGTTAAGTGTCCGGGGGGCGCCGGCTTTAGGGATAGCCGCCGCCTTTGGTGTGCTTCTCGGTATTAAGAAATTTCAGGGAAAAAACCGCAAGGCCTTTGACCGGCACGTTATGAAAGTATCCCGCTACATCGCAAGTTCCCGCCCTACCGCGGTTAATCTGTTTAATGCCCTTGAGGACATGAAGAAGATTTTAAAGGCGCACCCTGATGTTTCTGTTAAGGAAATAAAAAGACGTCTTGGGGAAGAGGCCTTTCGGATATTTGAAGAAGACAGAAAGGTCTGCCGGAAAATGGGAGAATTCGGTGCGCGATTGATTAAGAATAAACACACGGTTATGACGATCTGTAACGCCGGAGCTTTGGCCACGGCAGACTACGGAACAGCGTTGGGGGTTTTTTATAAAGCCAAAGAAAGAAAAAAGAGGTTCAGGGTCTATGCCTGTGAAACACGTCCTTTACTGCAAGGGGCCAGGTTGACCGCGTGGGAACTTTCAAGAGCCGGAATTGATATAACCCTTATCTGCGACAGCATGGCCGCCACCTTAATGCAACAGGGAAAGATTGACGCCATCTTCACCGGGGCGGACCGTATTGCCGCTAACGGGGACACGGCCAACAAGATCGGGACATACAGTCTCGCTGTCCTGGCAAAACATCATCGGATCCCTTTTTATATTGTTGCGCCGTTGTCCACTTTTGACATGAACATTCAAAGCGGGAAAGAAATTCCGATTGAGCAACGCCATAAATCAGAAGTGATGGGTTTCGGCAAGGTGATGACCGCGCCCAAAAATGTTAAAATATTTAATCCGGCCTTTGATGTCACGGATCATAAATTGATGACAGCGATTATTACCGAACGCGGTCTTATCCGCCCGCCGTTTAAAAAGAATATAAAAAATGTCCACACGATTATCCCGCGTCGGTGAATTCCGATTAATTAAGCTGATCCAAAAGAACGCCCATACAACAAGGGGTGTTATTAAAGGGATTGGAGATGATACTGCTGTTCTCGACGGTAGCGGGCGTGACCGGTTGCTTTTTACAACAGACATGCTTGCCGAAGGCGTTCATTTCAGCAAACGGACAGCTCCCCGGGACGTCGGGCATAAAGCCTTAGCCTGCAGTATCAGCGATATTGTGGCGATGGGAGGCTTGCCGACCTTTGCGGTGATTTCACTCGGACTTCCTGCCGGCACAGGTCTTAAGTTCGTCAAGGATATTTACAAAGGCATCAACCATTTGGCCAGGCAATGTGATGTCGGGATTGTCGGCGGAGATACGATTAAAACGGGCAAGATTATTATTAATGTGGCCTTGTTGGGTCAGGTGAAAAAGAGCGCGCTGGTTACGCGGGACACAGCGAAGGAAGGCGACCGGATTTTTGTAACAGGGCCATTGGGGAAATCATTCCAGAGCGGCCGGCATTTAAAATTTTTTCCGAGAATAAAGGAATCCCGGTATCTTGTTGAGAAGTTTAAACCTTCTGCCATGATCGATATCTCAGATGGCCTGGCCGCGGATTTGGGGCATATTTTACACCAAAGCCGTGTCGGGGCTGTTATCTATGAAGACGGTATTCCGAGGAACCCTCGCGCGACGCTCAAAAACGCTTTGTACGACGGGGAGGATTTTGAATTGATCTTTACGCTTTCTCCCTCCAAGGTGGCCCGGTGGAAGGCCGTAAAACGGCATCCTTTTAAGTTTTATCAGATCGGCGAGATTGTTGACAGGAAAAAGAAGTTGCAGTTGGTTGATTCAAGGGGACACGCGTCGCGCATTGAGGCGAAAGGATACACGCATTTCTAATATGAAGCCTATGAAACTTATTTCCCATTCAGCCGAGGAGACTGCCGCGTTCGGGGCGGCGTTGGCCGGGCGGCTCAAGGCCGGTGATATTATCTGTTTGTTCGGAGATCTCGGCAGCGGTAAAACAACCCTTGTTAAAGGGATCGCCAGGGGACTCAAGATAAGTCAGAATAAGGTTAACAGTCCCACCTTTGTGCTGATGAATGTTTACAAAGGGATATTACCGCTGTTTCATTTCGACCTGTATCGTTTAGAAGATACCGCGCAAATCATTTCCACGGGTTATGAGGAATTTTTGTACAATGACGGTGTCTCTGTGATTGAATGGGCT
>CBDUYP010000045.1:0-7339 GCA_965371485.1 uncultured bacterium | reverse complement strand
AAGGGTTAAGTATTTCAATAGGAAAAATAAAAGAAGCAATACAAATTATATAACGGAAGGATTGAGGAATGGGGAATATGGGTAATACAGAATTGTTGGGTATTCTTGAGCAATTGGAACGCGACAAAGGTGTTGATAAAGAGATCCTTATTCAAGCGGTTGAAACAGCTGTTGCCTCAGCCGCCAAAAAGGTGTGGGCGGTCGATAGCGACGAGGAGATAAAAGTTGTCCTGGACCGCAAGACCGGAAAATTGACAACTTATGCCGGTGATCATGAGATACGATCCGGAGAATTCGGGCGTATCGCAGCACAAACCGCCAAGCAGGTTGTTATCCAGAAGATTCGTGAGGCTGAAAAAGATGTTATTTTTGCGGAGTATCAGGGGCGCATTGGAACCATTGTCAGCGGCGGGGTTTATCGTTTCGAGAGAGGAAATATTATTGTTGATCTCGGCAAGACAGAGGCTTTTATCCCGAGGAGTGAACAGTCGTATAACGAAGAATTCAAGCAAGGGGACCGTATCAGGGTTTACGTTTTGGATGTCGTACGTGAATCCCGAGGGCCGCAGGTTGTCGTGTCCAGGGGCCATGTGAATTTTGTTAAAAGGCTTTTCGAACTTGAGGTTCCTGAAATATATGAGGGGATTGTTGAAATTAGATCCATTGCCCGTGCCGTTGGAGAAAGAACAAAGATCGCGGTTTACTCTAAGGATGAGAAGGTCGATTGCGTCGGGGCATGTGTCGGGATGCGGGGGTCTCGCGTTAAGAACATTGTCTCGGAACTTCAGGGAGAAAAAATTGATATCGTCCGGTATTCCGATGATATCAAAGAATATATTCAGGCAGCTCTTTCACCGGCGGAGATTTCACAAATACAGATCCATGTCGAGGATAAGAATGCCAATCTTATCGTGGCAGAGGATCAATTGTCTTTGGCGATCGGCCGACGCGGACAGAATGTCCGTTTGGCCGGTGAACTGGTCGGGTGGAGTCTTAATATCTTTACGGCCGAGCAGTGGCAAAAAACCCAGGAGGAATTGGAACCGTTGCCGGCAGACACACAAGGAGATACCAAAGGCGATGAGGATTCCCTGTCTCTTGCCGGTCTATCGGGAATCGGCGATAAACTCATCAAATCTTTGCATGACGCGAATCTCGGCTCATTGGAGAAAATTGTCGATGCCGGGACGGATGGTTTAACACAGATTAAGGGTTTGGGAAAAGTTAAGGCTGCTAAATTAATTAAAGAGGCTAAGGCATTATTAAAGAAAAGCGAGAAGAAATAGAATGAAAGTATCCGAATTAGCGAAAGAATTCAAAACGACGAATAAGAACGTCCTGGAGAAATTGAAGGGGTTGAAACTTAAGGCCAAAGACGGCAATCAGGAACTCAATAAGGCCGTTGTTATTGTGCTGCGCAGTGAGTTGAAAAAAGGGCCTGCGTCTTCCGTGCAGAGCAAGAGTGTCTCTGCCGCCGGCGAGAAAGCAAAGATCCCTGCCACGGCTAAGGCAAAGAAATCCGCGAAAGAGAAGAAACCGGAGAAAGAAAAGGTTGTAAAAAAACCGGGAGCAAAGAAATCAGTAGCAAAGAAACCGGCCGCAAAGAAACCGGCGATGACTTCTTCTGTGGCTGCGGAAAAGTCTAAGAGAGTGAAGCCGAAGATCAGCGCCCAGCCGTTTATTCCGCTGAAACCTCTCGTTAAAAAGAAGCGCAGATCAACAATAAAGGGCAGGGGTCCCAAAGAGGATGTTGCATCGGGAAAAAGAGAGGAATTATCAAAGGATGCGGCCTTGTCTGGTGGATTAGCACAACAGGGAGGGGATTCAGCCCAAACCCAGGGGCATCCCGAATCCTTTGTAGAGGAAGACCTCTCGCATTTAAAAGAACTCGAGTTACAAATTCCGATAGCGGTCAAGGATTTTGCCGTCAGCATACAACAAAAGACGAGCATGGTTTTAAAAAAACTCATGCAATTCCGCATTTTTGCCAATATTAACCAGAGCTTAGATGAGGATGTCGTTAGAAAACTCGCCAGGGAATTCGGATATAACCTGACAAAGGTAAAGACGCAAGAGCAGCAACTGATTGAGACGCATCAATCAGAGGACAATGACCCGAAATTGCTGACACCAAGGGCTCCGGTTGTTACCTTTATGGGGCATGTCGATCACGGGAAGACCTCTCTTCTCGATAGTGTACGAAAGAGCCGTGTCGCGGATCAGGAGCACGGCGGTATCACACAGCATATCGGCGCTTCATCGGTGCAACTTCCCAAGGGACGAATTACCTTTTTGGATACGCCGGGACATGAAGCCTTTACGGCGATGCGCGCGCGCGGGGCTCATATTACCGATGTGGTTGTCGTTGTCATTGCAGCTGATGAGGGGATCATGCCGCAGACAGAAGAGGCGATTGATCATGCCCGGGCAGCTGATGTTCCTATTATTGTGGCCATAAACAAGATTGACCGGAAAAATGCAGATATTGACCGTGTCAAGAAACAGCTTGTTGAAAAGGATTTGAACCCCGAGGATTGGGGAGGAAAAACAATCGTTGTCGAAGTTTCTGCCATGACAGGGGAGGGTGTGGACCGTCTCCTTGAAATGATATTGCTGGAAGCGGAAATGCTGGAATTAAGGGCGAACAGTCAAAAAAGTGCTTTGGGGATTGTTATTGAGGCGCATTTAAGTCATGGCAAAGGGGTGGTTGCCAGTCTCATTGTGCAAGGAGGGACATTGCATGTCAATGATATCCTTGTCACGGGTTCCTATTACGCGAAAATCAGGGCGCTGTTTGACGATATGGAAAGACCCATTAAAGAGGCCGGACCGTCGGCGCCTGTTGAAATCTTAGGGCTGCCCGGTGTCCCTGAGGCAGGGGAAATGTTTTATGTGGTTCCTGATGAAAAACAGGCTAAAGAAATTACCTTGCGACGGCAGGAACAACTCAAAAAGGAGAAACTCGGGGCTTTCAAAAAGATTACACTGGAGGATATTACTTCCCAAATTCAGGAAGGAAAGATTAAGGAACTTAATGTCATCCTTAAGACCGATGTCCAGGGGTCCCTGGAGGCTTTAAAAGATTCATTGGAAAAGATTCCCAGTGATGAAGTGAAAGTCAAATTTATTCATGCCGGGGTTGGGGATGTTAATGCTTCGGATGTCATTTTGGCGGTTGCCTCGAATGCGATTATCATTGCCTTTCATGTCGGGATCGGGCCCAGGGCGAAGATTGAACTTGAAAAGCATCCCGTTGATGTGCGTCAATACAGAATTATTTATGATGCGGTCGGTGATGTCAAGAAAGCCCTTGAGGGGCTGCTTGAGCCCAAAAAGAAAAGAAAGTTTTTAAGCCGTATTGATGTGCGGCAGGTATTCAAACTCAGCAAGTCCGGCATTATCGCGGGTTGTTTTGTGACGAAGGGGAAAGTCCAGCGGAAGGTGAAAGTTGATGTCATGCGAAACGGCGATGTTGTGTACAGTGGCGTTATTTCATCATTAAAGCGTTTCAAAGATGATGTCAAGGATGTCGCTGAAGGGTATGAATGCGGTATCTCTATTGACGGTTTTAATCAAATACAAGCAGGCGATATCCTTGAGACCTTTGAAATCGAAACGACGGCAAGGACGCTGGAATGAGAAAAAAAGTTTTCAGTGCCATGCGCCCGACAGGGAAATTGCACCTGGGACATCTTGTCGGTGCGTTGCATAATTGGGTTGACCTTCAGGAAGAAAATCAGTGCATCTTTTGTGTCGTTGATTGGCACGCCTTGATGGGGGAATATGCGCAGAGCAAGGATATCAGGCAAAACATTTTTGATATGGTCGTTGACTGGATGGCCTGCGGCATTGACCCTGAGCGATCGATCCTCTTTGTCCAATCCCATGTCCCGGAACACTTAGAACTCCACATGATTTTATCCTGCATCACTCCTCTCGGCTGGTTAGAGCGCAATCCAACGTATAAAGAACAGTTGCGTGAGATCAAAACGCGGGATCTTCAAACGTACGGGTTTTTGGGGTACCCTGTTCTCCAGGCGTCTGATATTCTCCTTTACAAGGCAAATACCGTTCCCATCGGTGATGATCAGCTTCCGCATCTTGAACTTACGCGGGAAATCTCCCGGCGGTTTAATCATTTGTATAAAACCAATTTGCTTCCTGACTGCAAGGCCTTTTTGACGCAGACGCCGCGTTTGTTGGGCATTGACGGACGCAAGATGAGTAAGAGTTATCAAAACGCGATTAATCTTTCGGATTCGAAGGAGGAAACAAAAGAAAAGGTGCGGCGGATGTTTACGGATCCCAAAAGGATCAAGTTGGCAGATCCGGGGCATCCGAAGAAATGTAATGTGTACAGCTATTATGGGGTCTTTGCCCCCGAGGTCAGCGACGAGGTTTATGCCTGGTGCACGCAGGCCCAAAAGGGGTGCACGGATTGTAAAATGGTATTAGCCGGTCATCTGCTTAAAAAATTGGAACCTGTTCAGGAAAAGAGAGAAAAACTCGCCAAGAATAAGAATCGCGTTAAAGATATCCTGGAAGAAGGAAAGAAGAAGGCGCAAGAGATTGCCCTCAAAACCCTCGCAGAAGTTAAGGAAGCTATTTTTTGATATGCAATATAAATTGAAATTAGACATATTCGAAGGACCGCTGGATCTTCTTTTGTATCTCATCAAGAAAGAGGATTTGGATGTCTGCGATATTTCCATTGCCGAGGTGACGGATCAATATATGGAATATATCGAAATGATGAAGGTGTTGGATTTGGATGTCGTGGGAGAGTTTTTGGTTATGGCCGCAACATTGATACAGATTAAATCCAGGATGCTGTTGCCTTCGCCCCCGCAAGAGCAGGAGGAGGAAGAGGATCCCCGTGATGAGTTGGTCCGGCGGCTTCAGGAATATAAGGCTTTTAAGGCCATCGCAGGGCAGTTGCGGGATAAGGAACTTGAAAGGCAGAATTTTTATCCCCGTAAAGTCGACGAGGAAGAGCAAAAAGAATTACGGGATGATGCCAAAGAGGTCTATTTTGAGAGCAATTTATTCGATTTGATCAATGCCTTTACAAAGGCCGTGGAGCGGTTTAAGGAGGATCCTGTTTATGAAGTTGTCGAGGAAGAATTTACCGTGGAACAGAAGATTCACGATATCCTCCATCTTTTGCTGAAGAAGTCCCGGATGTTGTTAACGGATATTTTTGAAAAGGCGAGAAGCAAAATGGAAGTTGTTGTGTCGTTTATGGCCATCCTGGAATTGATGCGATTGAAGGAGATTAAGGTGGTTCAGAAGCGTCTGTTTGCCGACATTGAGATTATGCATAATAAAGATAATGTGATTCCAGCGGGTGAGGGCGGGGAAGATGGAAGAGCGTAAGAAACTGACCTTTAATCAGGAAACCGAAGAAGACAAGATCGTCAGCCTGTCTTTGCGTCCGTCGAAGTTGGATGAATTTGTCGGTCAAAAGGATATCATCGAAAGTTTAACGGTTTCCATCCAGGCGGCTAAGCAGCGCAAAGAGCCTGTTGAGCATATGTTATTCTCCGGACCGCCGGGATTGGGAAAGACCTCCTTAGCCTATATTATCGCGCATGAAATGGGGGCACGGATCACGGTAACGTCAGGGCCGGCCGTTGACCGGGCAGGGGACCTTATCGGAATATTAACCAACCTGGAACAGGGTGATATATTGTTTATCGACGAGATTCATCGCCTGTCAAAGGCGGTTGAAGAGTTTTTGTATCCGGCCATGGAGAATTTCAAGATTGATTTTATCGTGGACAAGGGGCCGTACGCGCGCACGATTAATTTCAATCTAAAACCCTTTACGCTTATCGGGGCAACAACGCGCAGCGGGCTTTTGGCCTCCCCGTTGCGGGATCGTTTTGGTATTTTTCATCATTTGGAATTTTATGGTTCTGCCGAGCTGAGTCAGATTGTTTCACATTCGGCAGGAAAGTTGAACGTCGATATTGAGACACAGGCGGCTTTGGAAATTGCCAAGCGCGCACGCGGTACTCCGCGCATCGCGAATCGTCTCTTGCGGCGCGTACGGGACTACGTGCAGGTCAAGACAGAACACGGGAAGATCGACACGGATGCCGTTCAGCAGGCTATGAAAACATTGAGGGTTGATTCAGTGGGTTTGGATGATATGGATCGCCGGCTCTTGCATATTTTGGATACGCATTACAAGGGGGGACCGGTGGGCATTGAGGCGCTTGCGGCGACTCTCAACGAAGAGGTTGATACCATCGTGGATGTCATTGAGCCCTACTTGCTGAAAACAGGTTTTTTAAGACGCACCTCGCGGGGCCGTGAACTTACGGAATCTTCCCTCAAACATATCAACTCTGCATCCTCTCTCAAAGGCAACCTTCAAAAAGAATTTTTGTAAACGATATTTTCGGTGTTTTTTAATGAAACGAATATTTTCGCTCAATCTGCTTTTGCTGATCTTCGCGGTTTCGGGGTGTGTGTTAACGTCCGGCATCCCGGATACGAGCGGGAATCAAAAGATCAGGATTGCCCTATGCAAAGACGCTGATCGTGTGGTCATTCACATCCGGGGACGGTACAGAATGATTGATCCGGTGACGGAGCGGATTCTTGAAGAAGGGCGCCGTCTTAAGGCAACACCGATTGTTTCCTGGCAGAAAGGCATTCAAATCGGTAAGAGGAAATACGAAAGTGAACGTATTCGTTTTATCGCAGACAAAGATATTGGAATTCGGGTCGGCCGCCGTGGTAGTAAAAGGTACCGTGGCAGCACGGACATCATCCGCAACAGGAAGGGGGGCCTTCTTGTCGTCAACCGGCTGGGGATTGAAGATTATGTGCGGGGCATCCTTTATCATGAAGCCTCGCCCCGCTGGCCCATGGAGGCGCTTAAAGTGCAAGCCGTGGCTGCGAGGAGTTACGCTCTTTACCAGATACAGGTCAATACGGATCAGGAATATGACGTCACAAGCGGCATTTATTCTCAGGTGTACGGCGGGCGCAGCGCAGAACGCTACCGGACGAATTTAGCAGTCCAGAGAACGAACGGACGGATTATGCGTTTTGAGAACGAAATTTTCCCCTCGTATTATCACTCCACCTGCGGAGGGTTTAGTGAAGATGTCCGTGAGCTTTGGGAACACAAGGGCTTATCTCTTCTGCGGGGTGTCCGTTGCGATTTCTGCACGCGGTCTCCTCATTACCGATGGAGGAGAAATTTCCGGGTGAAAGACATTCAAGATGCTTTAAATGTGCGGGGCTACCGTTTGGGGCGTCTTAAAGAAATACGGGTGCTTTGGCGCAACAAGCGCGGCAGGATCAAGGCTTTACAGATTCCGAC
>CBDUYP010000044.1:0-7345 GCA_965371485.1 uncultured bacterium | reverse complement strand
GGTTACCAATAGAGAGGACTATAAAGAATTGTTTGATTGCAAAATGTCACACTTTCTGTGCGATAACTTTGTGTTCCCTGAGATTGATTTTTCACAAAAAATATTATTAGGGAAATATGTGAGTTGGGGATGTTCGGCTGATATCTCTAAAGAAGTTTATCGAGATGATGTAAATAAGAAGATTGTTTATTCGATTCACATTGTCGAAAGAGGTTCTTGTGAGAGACTGGGAATGGCGATGAATTGGATCCTAATCCCGAAAATCCCTTCTGACTACAATATTAAATTTAAAGTTTCTAAAGATACAAGTCAGAAATAGTGAAGAAGATGAAGAGAAAACAGGATTGCTGACAATGGAAACCCGAAATTCTTCATCAATGAACATCATCGGTGTTATTCCGGCACGTTGGGCCTCGACACGATTTAAAGGCAAGGTTCTGGCCAAGATCAACGGAATTCCGATGATTCAGCATGTCTGGCAACAGGCAAAGAAAAGCCGTCTTTTGGATGAAGTCTTTATTGCCTGTGATGACGAAAAAGTATTTGATGCTGCTCAGGGATTCGGGGCCGCTGTTGTGATGACGTCGCCCGCACATTCCTCCGGAACCGAGCGCATTGCCCAGGCCTTTCGGCATACAGACGCCAAGATTATTGTTAATATCCAGGGGGATGAGCCGTTGATTCAACCCGGAGTTATTGATTCTCTCGCCCAGGCCTTGCTTGACGATGAGTCGTGTTCCATGGGGACGGTTATTAAAGTGATTACGGATGAAAATGATTTGAACAATCCGAATGTGGTTAAGGTCGTTATCGATCAAAATAAAAATGCCTTGTATTTCTCGCGTACGGCTATTCCGTTTCACCGGGAAAAAGAAAGTTTAAAAGACAGCTGCTATTATAAACATCTGGGCCTGTATGCCTACCGGCGGGATTTCCTGCTTGCCTTTAAGGATTTGCCGGTGTCACGATTAGAACAGGCCGAGAAATTGGAACAATTGAGAGCCCTGGAGGCCGGACACAAAATCAAAACCGTGGAAACAGAGCACGATACCATCGGGGTAGATACGCCGGAAGACCTGGACCGCGTCGAGGGATTGATGAAACAGGGATCAAAAAATGACTAAAGCGATCAAAGTGGGAAAGATAACGATAGGGGGCAGGGCGCCGTTTGTTCTTATTGCCGGGCCGTGTGTTATTGAGAGCCGGGCCGCGGTTTTAAGCATGGCGTCGGCTATCAAGAAAATCACAGGGCGCCTGAAGGTGCCGTTTATCTTTAAAGCAAGTTATGACAAGGCCAACCGGACTTCCCTGACGTCTTTTCGCGGCCCCGGTATTGTCAAAGGTTTATCGATACTCAAGGAAGTGAAAGAGCGGTTGGGCGTGCCTGTGATCAGCGATGTCCACGGGGAGGACGACGTGGACCAGGCTGCCGAGGTTCTGGATATTTTGCAGATCCCGGCATTTTTGTGCCGGCAAACAGACCTTCTCGTGAAGGCTGCCCGGACAGGCAAGGTTATCAATATCAAGAAGGGTCAATTCCTGGCACCCTGGGACATGAAAGAAGTCATTAAGAAGGTTCACAAGAGCGGGAATCATAAGGTCATGGTAACCGACCGGGGGACGAGTTTCGGTTACAATAATCTGGTGAGTGATTTTCGTTCGCTGGCGATTATGCGGCAGATGGGCTGTCCTGTTGTCTTTGATGCCTCACACAGTGTCCAGCAGCCCGGCGGATTGGGAACAGCGTCGGGAGGGAAAAATGAGTTTATCCCTCTGCTGGCGCGTTGCGGAGTGGCGGCGGGCTGTGATGCCATATTTATGGAGGTTCATTCGAATCCGCACAAGGCTCTTTCCGACGGACCGAATATGTGGCCGATCAGGAAGCTGGAGAAGCTCCTTGTCGAGTTGAAAGCGATCGACAAGATCGTTAAACATAAATAACAGTATGCGCGCAATCACTACGTAGTGACTACGTAGTGGAGTGCATGGGAAAACAGCATGTCACTTAAAAAAGCCAAAGAAGTTATTCAGATTGAGGCGCAGGCCCTCAGGGATTTAGCCCGGAAGATCGACGGGAATTTTACGAAAGCCGTTGATCTGATGGCCAAATGCCACGGTCGTGTCATTGTCACCGGAATGGGCAAGACAGGGATCATCGGTCGTAAAATCGCAGCTACCCTGTCATCGACCGGAACCCCGGCTATCTGGATGCACAGCGCCGAGGCCGTGCACGGGGATTTAGGCCAAGTGACGAGGGAGGATATCGTCATCGTTATTTCAAGCAGTGGGGAAACTGAAGAAACAACCCGTTTATTGCCTCTTGTTAAAAAGATCGGCTCAAAAACAATTGCCATGACAGGGAATTCGAAATCAAGTTTGGCTAAATACAGTGATGTTGTCCTTCATATCGCTGTGAAAAAGGAAGGGTGTCCCCTCGGCCTGGCACCCATGGCTTCGACGACAGCGACTCTGGTGATGGGAGATGCCCTGGCGGCGTGTTTGATTGTTCGTAAAGGATTTCGAAAAGAGGATTTCGCGTTTTATCACCCCGCCGGTTCCCTGGGACGGCAGTTGCTTTTAAAGGTAGAGGATATCATGCGCGGCGGTAAATCGTATCCTTGTGTGACTGAGACCACACCTGTCAAGAATGTCTTGTTGGCGATCACCCGGACGCGCTGCGGCTCGGCGTGTGTTGTGGACAAGAGGGGGAAGCTGATAGGGATTTTTACCGATGGGGACTTACGCCGGCACCTGGAAGATGACAGGGGTTTGTTAACGAAAAGCGTTAAATCTGTTATGACGAAAAAACCGTTATCCATCTTGAAAGATAAACTGGCGGTTGAGGCCTTTGCTCTTCTGAAAGGCAAGAAGATTGATGAACTGCCTGTCGTTGACGCCAGAGGCCGGGCCATCGGTTTGCTGGATATTCAGGATTTATTAAAGGCAGGGTTGTTTTAGTAGAGACGCATTGCAATGCGTCTCTACAGAGAATGTTAACATTCTTATGGAAAATAAAATCAAAAAAATAAAATTATTAGCGCTTGATGTCGACGGGGTTCTCACTGACGGAAGGATCATCTGTGACAGCGACGGCAGGGAAATAAGAAATTTTGACGTGCAGGATGGATACGGACTTATCCTTTTTAAACGTGCGGGACTTAAAACCGCCATTATCTCGGCCAAATCGGCCGGACCGGTTGACATCCGCGCCAAAGATCTGCAGATTGACAAGGTTTATCAAAACGCGTATCCTAAGTTGAATTTTTATCAGCAGATGCTGCGGGATCTGGATGTGACGGATGAGGAGGTCTGTTTTGTCGGAGACGATCTTCCCGACCTCGTGGTTTTAAAACACGCGGGATTTGCCGTGGCCGTTGCCAATGCCGTTGAAGAAGTCAAGCGCGAGGCGGATTATATTACAAAAAACAAGGGCGGGCGCGGTGCGGTGCGTGAGGTTGTTGAACTTATTTTAAAAACCCAGGGAAACTGGGAGGCTGTCCTCTCATGATGGCGAGAATAATTCTCATAACTTTTCTGCTGTTTCTGTATTCCCCTGCCTTGGGTACTTCACAGGAGGAAGACCAGCAGTTTGAAGGATTCAATTTGCATGGATATACCGAGGGAGGAGAACTGGCCTGGGATGTTACAGGCGACACGGCAGATATTCGTGGAGACGTCATTGATATTACAAATGTTGACGGAAATCGGTATGGGAAACAGGAAATGAATCTCAAGGCGCGCAAGGGGAGATTGGATAAGGTGTCCGGCAATATTCACCTGGAAGGGGATGTTGTTATAACTGCTAAATCTACCGGGGGGCAGCTTCAGACCGACACGCTTGATTGGGATAAGGAGAATGATCTTGTGTCGACGGATGATTATGTCGTCATAATAGATGAGCGTATGGTGGCAACGGGTACCGGCATGAGGGCCCGTCCGGGACTGAAGATCGTCGCGTTACAAAAGGATGTGACGGTTAAAGCAAAAACGGATGTCCCTGAAGGGACGGCTTCAGAAACTGAGGACGCAAAGACGGATGATTCCAAACCAGAGGCTGGTGTTGTTACCATTACGTGTGCAGGCGCGATGGAAATTGACCATGCCAAGAGCATGGCGGTTTTCAACAGAGACGTTGTTGCCGTTCACGGTAACCGGACTTTGAACGCGGACAAAATGGATATTTTTTTCGATCCGGAGTCGAGCCAGATTGATAAAGTGATCTGTACCGGGAACGTTAAAATTCTCAGGCAAGGAAGCATAACGCGTGCTGAGAAGGCTGTCTACATAGCCAAGAATCAAAGGGTCATCCTTATCGGAAGACCAAAACTTGTTATGGATATAGACGGAGACGGAAAGATGGGGGCGTTTAAATAAAATGGCACTGCATCTTCTTGAAACAAAAGGTTTGGTGAAGAGTTACAGCGGGCGCAGAGTCGTTGACAGTCTCAGCATCACGGTCGGGCGCTCTGAGGTGGTCGGGGTCCTCGGACCTAACGGAGCAGGAAAGACGACATTATTTTATATGGTCGTCGGGATTATTTCGCCGGAGGAGGGGCAGATTTATTTTGATCAGGAGGATATTACCAAAAGACCCATTCATGACCGGTGCCGGTTAGGCATGGGATATCTGGCGCAGGAATCTTCGGTTTTTCGCAAATTAACAGTAGAACAAAATATCATGGCTATCCTGGAAACATTGCCGATAGGTCCCCGGGAGAGAAGAAAGAGATTGCAGTCCCTGCTTGAGGAATTGAATATCGCGCATCTTGCCAAGAGCAAGGCTTATACCCTCTCAGGAGGAGAGAGGCGGAGGCTGGAGATCACGCGGGCACTGGTAACGAATCCATCTTTCCTCCTTTTGGATGAGCCGTTTTCCGGGATTGATCCGATTGTTGTGGCCGAGGCGCAGGAGATCATTCAGGACCTTAAGAAAAAAGGATTGGGAATTTTGTTAACCGATCATAATGTTCGTGAAACCTTGTCCATCACTGACAGGGCGTATTTAGTTGCTGACGGGAAGATCTTGATTTCCGGAACAGCCGATGATCTCATCAACGATCCCAAAGCACGACAGTTGTATTTAGGAGAAAGATTTAGGATGTAAATTCGCTCCCGCCCAGAGGCGGGGGCGAATTTATCCCGCCAACGGCGGGATCATAAAGAAAGGTAGTCCCATCACATGAAAATTGCTGTTAAGAAAATTGATGCATTGAAACGGGAACTCAAATTCGTGGTTCCCAAAGACCGCGTTGCCAGGAAATCAGAAGAGGTCTATAAGGATGTCGGCATGACCGCGAAGATTAAGGGATTCCGTCCCGGCAAGGCTCCCCGGCATGTCGTCGAGGCTGAGTATGGAGCATTGGTCAAAGAGGAAACGGTTAAAAAATTGATCCCTGAGATTTATCAGGAAGGCATTGCGCAAGAGAAACTTTCTCCTCTGGATTTTCCTGAAATTCAGGATGTCAAATTTAAGGAGGGGATCCTCACGTTTACGGCGCGGCTCGACATTAAACCGGAGATCGTCATTAAAAAGTATAAAGGAATTGCGGTGAAGCGAAAGAGTTCGCAGGTCACTGAAGAAGAAATTCAAAAGACATTGGATTATTTCAGAAAAAGTCAGGGACAGGATAAAGATGTTGCTGTTGACGATGATTTTGTCAAAGGATTGGGCTATCCGAGCTTGGATGTCTTTAAACAGTCTTTGACCCGTCAGATAGAAATGGACAAGGACCGTCAAAACCGCATGGATGTCGAAAATCAAATTGTGGATGCCCTGATCAAAGAGGCCAAGTTTACCGTTCCGCAATCCCTTGTTAAGAAACAACTCGAACACCGTTTGTCGGAAATTAAAGAACGTTTTAAATCCCAGGGGCTGTCGGAGCAGGATATCAAGAAGAAACAGGAGGAAATGCACAGGGAGATTGAGAAATCGTCAGAACGGGATGTGGCCATATATTTACTTTTTGACAAAATAGCAGAAATGGAAGGCATTGAGGTTGAAAAAAGAGATAGCCTTCCGGTCAAGGTTATGGAATTCTTACTTAAAGAAGCGGATTGGAAAGAGAAAGGAGACACCAAGAAATGAACCCCAAAAATCAAACTCTTGTTCCTATGGTTGTTGAAAAAAGCGGGCACGCGGAACGTGCGTATGATATCTTCTCGCGTCTTTTGAAAGACCGTATTATCTTTCTCGGTACAGCCATCGACGATACGGTGGCCAACCTGATCATTGCCCAGTTGTTGTTTTTGCATGGCGAGGATTCTGCCAAGGATATTCACCTTTATCTTAATTCTCCCGGCGGATCCGTCACAGCCGGCCTGGCCATATATGACACGATGCAATATATTAAACCGGATGTGCGCACGTATTGTATCGGTCAGGCTGCCAGTATGGGCGCTCTTCTTTTAGCGGGAGGAGCCAAGAAGAAACGGTTTTCTTTACCGTATTCGCGTATCATGATTCATCAACCCTGGGGAGGGGCACAGGGCACAGCAAGTGATATTCACATTCAGGCGCAGGAAATTTTAAAGTTAAAAGAACAGCTCGCCGGAATTTTGGCGAAACATACCGGGAAATCCGTGGAAAGTGTAAAAAAAGATTCCGACAGGGACTTTTTTATGTCTTCACAGGAAGCAAAAGACTATGGGTTGGTGGACGAGGTACTCGACACCTCTCCCAGGAAGTAGAAAGGATTTATATATGAAACGTAATCTGCTGCTGACTCCGGGGCCGACACAAGTGCCGCCGCAGGTTTGTGAGGCTTTAAGCCGGCCGATTATTCATCATCGCACCCCGCTGTTTCAGGATTATCTGAAAGAGGCGATTGCGGGGTTGAAGTATGTTTTTCAAACAAAGAACGATATTTATATTATGACGTCGTCGGGAACAGGGGCGATGGAGGCGAGTGTGTGCTCTCTTCTTTCTCCCGGGGATAAGGTCATCACGGTGGAAGGCGGAAAGTTCGGCGAGCGCTGGACCGAGATTTGTCAGGCCTGGGGCATCAAGACCATTATTGTTGATGTGCCGTGGGGCAAGGCGGTTGATCCTGCCGGGATTAAAAAACTTTTAGACGGTGATAAAGGAATCAAGGCTGTTTTTGTTACCCTTTGCGAGACGTCAACAGGGGTTACAGCGGATATTGAGAAAATCGGCCGCATCGTTAAAAACACCAATGCCGTTTTGGTCGTTGATGCGGTGTCCGGGCTCGGGGTGACAGATTTTCAAACCGATCATTGGGCTGTTGATGTTGCTGTCGCGGCGTCGCACAAGGGTCTCATGTTGCCTCCGGGATTGGCCTTTGTTTCTGTCAGCTCAAAGGCAGCCGTTCTCATGGAGAAATCAACC
>CBDUYP010000043.1:0-7934 GCA_965371485.1 uncultured bacterium | reverse complement strand
AAACTATCCGGGTTGATAATCTCCGTGGTCCCGCGTTTTATCTTTTCGAGGATCTTTTCAGTTTGCATAAAAAACAGGACAGCCCCGCCGGATTCTTGCACAATGCAAGCGGCGGGGCTGTCCCCTTTTCCTTTAAGTCAACCGCGTACTGACACCGATCTTCATTTGTTCCACGTCGACTTTAATAATCTTTACTTTCAATGGGTCACCCGGCTTAAGAGCGGCAGCCTCTTCTTTGTCAATCTCCGAAGAATAAACAAGCGCTTCAACATCATCCTCCAATTTGACAAAGACGCCGAAATTCGAATTCAGGACCACCTGTGCATCCAGAATAGTTTCCACAGGATACTTCTCGGCAATTTGCGCCCATGGATTCTCTGTAAGTTGTTTTAAACCTAACGTGATTTTGCGGTTGTCAGCGTCAACCCCCACCACCAGGACCTCAATGTCCTCTCCTTTTTTGAGGACATCCTGAGGATGATTGACCTTTTTCGTCCAGGACATATCAGAGACATGGATCATCCCTTCAAGGCCCGACTCCAGTTCCACAAAAGCCCCATAATCCGTGAACCCGCGGACCGTTCCCTTAACCTTTGATCCGACCGGAATATTTTTCCCCGCATCAACCCAAGGATTGTCTTCCAGTTGTTTCATGCTTAAGGATATTCTCCTCGAGTCCCTGTCCACGTTAATGATTTGAACTTCAATTTCATCGCTGAGACTGAACATTTCCTGCGGATTAACCACTTTCTTCTGCCAGGAAATTTCCGAAGAATGCAACAACCCCTCGATTCCTTTTTCAATTTCCACAAAAACACCGTACGGCATAATATTGACAACTTTTCCTTTAACCTGTGAGCCGGCAGGATATTTTTCGTAAATATCATCCCAGGGATTCGCTGTAATCTGTTTGAGTCCCAGAGAAACCTTTGAGTTTTCCTTATCGAAATCCAGGATCAAAACGTCAAGCTTGTCCCCGATGGAAACCACCTCACTGGGATGATTGATGCGCGACCAACTCATGTCAGTGATATGCAGCAACCCGTCGATACCGCCCAAGTCGATAAAAGCACCGAAATCCGTAATGCCCTTAACCGTCCCTTTTCGTTTTTGTCCCTTCTGAATTTCTTTCCAAAGTTTCTCGCGGACCAGCTCCCGTTCTTTGTGGTAAATATCCCGGCGGGAAAGGATGAGATTGCGTCTTTGCTTATTGATCTTGGCCACCTGGAAATTGTATTTATTGGCCATGATGTTTCCCGGAGAGTATCCCTTAAAAGCAGAGAGCGACATCGGCAGAAATCCCTCAATCCCGTCGACATCAACCATGTAGCCGCCTTTCACCTGCTTGACGACACGTCCTTCAACCACATGCCCCTCTTCAATATCGATCATCACCTTTTGCCAGCCTCTGACCTTCTCGGCCTTGGCCTTTGACAGGATAAGGCGGCCGTGGTCATCTTCCACCGACTCAATCAGAATATCGATTTCCTGCCCGACCACCAACTCATCCCTATTGCGGAATTCTTCGATGGGAACAAACCCTTCCGACTTAAAACCGATGTCAACAACAACCTCTTTGCCCGTGAGGGCCATGATGGAACCCTTGACAATTTCCCCTTCCTGAACATTCTTTAAAGTGCTCGCGTACAACTCTTCCATGACGGTCTGATGATTTTCGCTTATGTATTCGTATCTCTTTCTTTTATTGGATTCTTCAAATCTAGTTTCCTCGATTCAAAGTGCTCCCATTATCCCAAAAAAAACTTTTTTGTCAATTAAAATTCCAGGGTGAGTTCCGGGGTGGTGTTAAGCCAAAGAATCTATTCTTTTCATAATCTGCCCGGCGATGTGGGCATAGGGGTCGCCTTTGGAAAAAACAACCGGAGGGCCGAAGGCCAGAGTGATGGGATGACGCTTGAACCATCTCGTTCCCGGGGCAAGGACTTTATCGGAACCGGTGATACACACAGGAATAACCGGCACCCGGCTTTTGGCAGCCAAAAATCCGACCCCGGCGAGGTAGACATCCGTTGATTCCGTTGGCGCGGATGTTGTTGCTCCTCTTTTTCGCGTGCCTTCCGGGAAAACAACCACCGGACTGCCCTCTTTTAAACGCTTCAAGGCCTGGCGCAGGGCACCGATATCCGGGCCTTTCCTTCTGAGGGGAAATGTCCCGACTTTTTTCAAGAAAAAACCAAGAACCCTGTTGCGGAACAAAGAAGCCTTGGCCATGTAGCTGATCCTTTGTCCGGCATTTAATCCGATCAAAAAAGGATCAAGATTGCTTAAATGATTGCTCGCGAATATCAAACCTCCTGTCACAGGGATATTTTCTCTGCCGCGGACAGTAAAGGGGAAAAAGATTTTGCTGAAGAATTTAATGATGTAGAAGGAAATCCAATAAATCATTTTCTTCTTAATAATTTCTCGCCGTATTGAATCAGTTGTTTGGCGCGGGTGATGGACTTGGCCTCGGAATAGGCGCGCACAAGCGGTTCTGTCCCCGACGGTCTTAACATCAGCCAGCTCTCATCTTCACAGACAAGTTTCACTCCGTCAAAATCCTTCATATCAACCACCTTCTTGCCTAATATTTTCTTTGTTGTCTTAAACTTGTCCAGGTCACATTTACCTTTCGACAATTTGACGTCACAACGCTGGTAATAATAATGCCCGAACTCCTGCTCCATTTCATGAATGATTTTTTTGATATTCTTCTTTTGATAAACCATCATCTCCAGCAGAAGAAGTCCGGCTATGGTCCCATCTCTCTCCGGGATGAAATCCTGAAAACCCATGCCGCCGGCCTCTTCCCCGCCGGTAACGATTTCTTCACCGACCATGAGATCAGAAATATATTTAAAACCGACGGGTGTCTCATAAAGTTTCAATCCCAATTTGGCCGCGATTTTATCAATCATGGCCGTTCCGCAGATGGTTTTGACAACCCCCCCCTTGCGGCCGCGGTTGCGCACAAGATGCAGGATCAATAATCCTAAAATCTTCTGCGGATGAATGAACTCTCCCCCGGAGGCCACCGCCGCGATGCGGTCGGCATCACCGTCCAAGACCAATCCGAGATCAAATTTTTCCTTTTTAACCCGGCGCAGGATGTCTTCTAAAAAGGCAACCACCGGCTCCGGTTTCTTGCCCTCAAAATAAGGATTGATATCTTCCCGCATTAAAGACAACCGCACCTGTGTTCCTTTAAGCACATCGGCTATCAGGCTTCCCCCGCTTCCGTGCATGGCATCCATTAAAACCTTAAACCTGGAATTCTTGATTCTTTTCAAATCAATGTAGCCTTTAATAAATTTTAAATACCCGGGTTTATAGTCATGGGTAATGATTTTCTTCTCTTCTTTCGCCTTCGCGAAATCAATAGACTTCACCTCTGTTTGATTTAAATACGACTCCACCCTGTCTGTAATATCCGTCGATGCCCCGCCACCTAAGGCTGTCTTGATCTTAACCCCGTTGAATTGATAAGGATTATGGCTGGCCGTAATCATAACGCCGGCAACACATTTATTCATGGGAACACCATAACTGAGCGCCGGCGTCGGGATAGGCGCATCAGAAAGCAAGACCTCAATATTATTGGCGGCCAAAACACAACTGACAAGCCTGGCATAATCCCCTGACATGAACCGTGTATCAAATCCGACAGCCACTCTTTTTAGGCAGTCACACCCTCTTTTTTTCTTAATATCTCTGTTAACCCAATCGCTGATGGCCTGCGCGAGAATCGAAACATTCTTAAAGGTAAACGTATCTGAAATAACGGCGCGCCATCCGTCCGTTCCGAATTTAATCTGACTTTCCATTTTCAAAACCCCTTCTGATTTAGTCTGCTTTGTATAATTTATGCTGCTGAATGTACCTGATAACATTGTCCGGCACAAAATATCTCACGGACTTTCCCTGACGGATACGCCCGCGAAGATACGATGATGAAACATCTATCCCCGGCATATTAACTGAAAAGCGCCCGGCCGGGGCATGACCTTCGCGGTTGACAACGATGAACGATGTTAATTTACGAATCTCATCAACGCGCTTCCACGAGCGAAGGCCGCGGAAACTGTCTGTGCCGATAATAAAAAAGAATTTTGTCTTTTTCGGATAAACAGAACGCAGATATTCGACCGTATCAATCGAATAAGATTTCCCTTTTCTTTTGATTTCAAAATCCGAAACTTCAAACAGGGGATTATTCCTGACAGCCGCCTGCACCATTTTAAAACGTTCCTGTCCCGGCGCCAGATGGATGATCTTCTTATGCGGCGGACGGTTGCAGGGAATAAAAATAACTTTATCCAGACGGAACTTCTCCAATGCCGCTTGCGCCATTGCCAGATGGCCGATATGGACCGGATTGAACGTCCCACCCAAAATTCCGATACGTTTCATATCATTTCCGGATCTGCCCGCGTCCGTATATCATAAATTTATATGTGGTCAGCCCCTCCAACGCCATGGGACCCCGGACGTGAAGTTTATCCGTACTGATGCCAACCTCAGCCCCGAAACCGAATTCATAACCGTCTGTAAACCGCGTCGAGGCATTCGTGTAAACACAGGCCGAATCCACGGATTTCAAAAATTGTTCCGCTTCTTTTTTATCGTCCGTTACAATCGCATCCGAATGATGCGACCCGTGGCTGTTAATGTGTTCGACCGCCTCTTTAAGCGAACCGACAACCTTAACCGCGAGGATAAGATCAAGATATTCTTCATCCCAATCTTTTGCCGTGGCCTTTTTAACACCGGATTTAATAATGCGGCGCGTCACAGGACAACCCCGTATCACAACCCCGGCCTTTTTCAAATCATCAATAAGCACCGGCAAAAACCGGATAGCGGCGTTTTGATGCACAAGCATCGTTTCCATGGCATTACACACGCCCGGACGCTGTACCTTGGCATTAAAACAAATATTGTGCGCCATGTTCAAATCCGCCCTATCACTGACATACGTGTGGCAGATGCCTTTATAATGTTTCACAACAGGGATAAGCGAATGTTCGGCAACAAACCGGATCAACCCCTCACCGCCCCTGGGGATAATAAGATCAACACAGTCGGTTAACCGCAGAAGAACATTAACAGCCGTACGCCCCTCGGCCGACGAAGCCGTGGCAATGAGTTGAATCGCGTCTTTCGGAATTTTCGTACCCTTAAGGGATTTTTGCAATACCGTAAAAATGGCTTTATTGGAATAAACTGCCTCTTTGCCGCCTTTTAAAATAACCGCGTTCCCTGACTTCAGACACAGCCCCGCACAATCGCTGGTGACATTGGGACGGGATTCATAAATAATACCGACGACGCCGATCGGCGTTCTGACCTTTTTGATAGTCAATCCGTTCGGCCTTTTGATGATCTGCAAGATATCTCCGACAGGGTCCTTTAACCTTGCCGTATCCATAAGACATTTGGCCATGCCGCCAATACGTTTTTCATTCAGCATTAACCGGTCAACCAGGGCGTTTGAGTACCCTTGCTTTCGCGCGGCCGCAATATCCTTCGCGTTTTCCCTGATCAAATAATCCTTACGCGCCAGGATGGCACCGGCCATTTTCTTGAGGGCCTTATTCTTTTCAGCCGTCGGAATGAGGGCCATCTCCCGGGAGGCGCATTTAGCCGCTTGTGCCATTTTCCTGATTTGATTTTCCAATGTCATAATGTTTTAATCCTGTCCCTACCGGCTGGGGAACACCGGGGTAAGCAGTTTACCCTCCTTTTCCAGAAACAAAGTACCGATACGCTCTCCCCTTAAAACCCGCAAAAGAACATCTTCTGTCTCACCATTGGCAATGATGCAGGGAATCCTGGCGTGTGTCGCGATTTTAATGGCCTTAAGTTTCGCGGCCATCCCTCCGCGCGACATATGCTTCTTCCCTGTTCCCGACGCGACGCCTTCAATCTCTCCGGTAATCTCCTTAATTTCTTCAAAAATCTTTTTTTCTCCCCGCTTAAGAGGCCCTTTAATATCATACAGCCCCTCAACATCCGAAAGCATAAGCAGTAAATCCGCGTGAACCAGGGTGGCCACAAACGCCGACAATTTATCATTATCACCGAATTTGATTTCGTCTGTCGATATCGTATCGTTCTCATTAATGACCGGAACAACCCCGCACTTTAAAATAGCCCGCAGGGTGTTTCGCGCGTTGTTGTAACGGCCCCGAGCGTCAAAATCATCCCACGTCAACAACATCTGAGCACACCGTATTTTATTCTTTTTAAACAATTCACTGTAAGTGCGCATCAAAACCGTTTGCCCGATGGCTGCCAGGGCCTGCAGGGAAGCGAGATCCCCGGGACGGCATCGGGCATTCACCTCTCCCATCCCCAGGACAATGGCCCCGGAACTCACCAAAACCACGTCAATTCCTTTTTTTGTCACACGGCTGATCTGTTCAATCAAGGAACGCAGCCGGGCTGTCCTCGGTTTCATTTGATAAGTCGCGATGACACTCGAGCCGACTTTGATGACGATTCTCTTTATCGGTCTTGGAAATTTTCTTGACATAATATCTCCCACACCCTGTCGACAAACACATCCAGTCCTTTTTTCTCTAACGCTGAGATTTCAATAATTTCCTCCTGGTATTTCTTTTTAAAGCGCTTAAGATGCCCCCCGGCGGCGGCTATATCCATTTTATTGGCCACAATCATTTTGTGTTTAAAAAATAAATCTTCGCTGTATTCTGACAGCTCCTCTTTTATCTTTTCATAGTCACCAAGAGGATCACGTCCTTCACTCCCGGCCATATCAATCAAATGCACAAGAATTTTTGTTCTCTCGGCATGTTTAAGAAAACGCGTTCCCAATCCCCGTCCGGTATGCGCGCCTTCAATCAAACCGGGAAGATCGGCAATAATAAAATTACGCTCTTGCGCGTAGATACCCTGTTCTCTCCCCGATGATGGGGGGGGGCAGGGTACAACCCCTAAAATCGGCTGTCTCGTTGTAAAGGGATAATTGGCGATCTTGGACTTAACTTTTGAAATATTCGAGATTAAAGTTGATTTTCCCGCGTTGGGGAAACCGACGAGGCCGACATCGGCGATGAGCTTGAGTTCCAGATGAACGGTTTTTTGTTCTCCGGACCCGGGCAAGGTTGGTGTTTTATTATTTCTATTCCCGCGGCCACCCTGTCCGCCTTTGGAAACGACAACAGACTGCCCGTCGGTTGTCATATCCCGGATAAGAAGACGGGTTTCATGGTCCCGCACAATGGTTCCCACCGGCACTTTAAGAAGACAATCCTGTCCGTCTTTTCCTTTTTTCCCTTTACTGCTGGCGTGCCCGCCCCGGCCAGCCGTGTAATGCTGCTTAAACCGGTAGTCCAGTAACGTTTGTCTTCTTTTCTCCGCGACAAAAACAATATCCCCGCCTTTGCCGCCGTCACCGCCGTCGGCTTTGGGATACCGGGCGTATTTATCCCGGTAAAAACTCTCGCACCCTTTTCCGCCATCACCGGCTTTCACAAAAATCCTTGCCTCATCAACAAAAATCATCGTCTGGGAATTCCAATATGTTATTTACCGCGCGGCGCCGCTGTTTTTTCTTTTGACGGAGTTGACGGGGTCGACGAAGCTTGCTCGGCAGTAATCTTTGTAATATTCAAAGCCGTTAAGTCCTGCCGGTGTCCTTTTTTTACAGCAGAATTCTTGCGACGCCGGTATTTAAAGGCAATGACCTTATTTCCACGGGGGTGATCGACAACCTTAGCGGTGATCTTAACATTTTTCAAAAAAGGCTGCCCGATCCGGATGTCTTTCCCGTCAGCAAAGAGCAAGACTTTATCTAAAGTAAAACTCTTTCCCTTTTCATATTTCAGGCGATTTATGGCAATCATATCCCCCTGACAAATTTTATACTGAGAATGACCTAATTGAACAATAGCGTACATTTTTCCCTC
>CBDUYP010000042.1:0-7949 GCA_965371485.1 uncultured bacterium | reverse complement strand
ATTATCTTATATTCATCCAGAAGCAGCCAGCATTTGCCGGACTTCAACGAATTTTTCGAGCGGCTTGCCTGTTTTTTGTCCGCGTTGAATTTCAGCCGCGTCAATCTTTTGCCAGTCCTTAAAATCAATAACTTTTGTGTTTTTTTTCTTGAGTAACGCCAGGACGGCCTTGCTGTCGGGATTGGAGCAAGGCGCAAGTTGGTTCAGGTCGGAAAAGATGTTCTCGACGGTGGCGAAACTGTCGGGTTTATTGGTTCCGATGAGACCCGAAGGCCCGCGCTTGATCCAACCGGAACAATAAAGTCCCGGGACAACCTTGCCGTTGTCTGTGACACGCCCGTCCTGATTCGGGAAAATACCTTTTTTATCATCAAAGGGCACGCCGTCAATAGGGATACCCCGGTAACCGACACTTCTAAAAAGAATCCTGCAGGGCAATTCCTCTGTCTCGCCTGTGCCTTTGGCCTTTTGTTGATTCGATTCGCCTGTCAGTTGATTTTTTTCAAGGATCACCTTTTCAAGGCGGCCTTCCCCTTTAAGTTCTTTGGGACTTTTCAGGAAGTGGATAACAAACTTCCTTTCCTTGGAAGAGACACCTGAAGCGGCGTATTGGGAGAGTATCTCAAGATTTTTTTGGCGCTGAGGATGGGCCTCATCTTTAAGTTCTTCCTGACTCGCTTCATTGATTTCTAACTCCTTCGCGCCTAAAACAGGATCGCAATCCGCAAGTTCCCCGAATTCCCGGATTTCCGGCGTGGTAAACGCGGCCTGAACAGGACCCCGCCGGCCGACAAGATGGACTTCCTTGATTTTACTTTCGGCCAGGGCATCAAGGGCATGCTGCGCGATATCGGTATTTTTGAGTTCATCCGGTGTCTTACAAAGGATACGGCCGACATCCATGGCAACATTTCCCTGCCCGATGATCACGGCCACCTCTCCTGACAAGTCAAATTCACAGGTGCGGTAATCGGGATGACCGTTGTACCATGCCACAAACTCGGTAGCGGTGTGGCTGCCGGACAGATCTTCACCCGGGATACCTAATTTCTTATCTGTCGCGGCACCGCAGGTAAAAACAATCGCGTCATAATGATTTTTAAGTTCATCAATCGATATATCTTTCCCTACAGAAACATTCCCGTAAAAAGAAAAACCCTCGTGAAGGGCGATGGCGTCATAAACTTTGGTAATATGTTTGATTTTTTCATGATCAGGGGCCACACCATAGCGCACAAGCCCGAACGGTGCCGGCAGATGTTCAAACATATCGACTTTTACTGTGAGGGGCGCGGGTCTGTGTTCTTCTGTTGTTAATAAAGCCTCGGCCGCGTAGAAACCGCTTGGGCCGGATCCGACAACAGCGACACGCAAAGGTCTTTGTTTTGTTCCGAGTGATGTAGCCATAAAGTTCTACTATAATACCCTGCCTCGGTTAGCTGTCAAGATGTAAAATCTTATTTCCGTTACGTATTTTGTAAACAAGACCTTGACTTTCAGGTTTGATTTGCTATTCTATCACTCGATAGCACAACATGTTGTGAGTAAACAAGGATATTTGAGATGCAAATCGGTGTGCCCGTCGAAATACACAAGAACGAAAAACGTGTTCCCCTCATCCCTCCCTCGATTGACAAATTAATTAAAAAAGGCGCGCGAGTCACCGTTGAAGCGGGATTGGGTTTAAATATCGGGATTACTGACGACGAATATACAAAAGCCGGCGCCAAAATCAGCGACCGCAACACCCTCCTGTCTTCTTCCGACATCATTGTCCGTTTGCGTAAACCCCCGATGGAAGAAATCAGCAAACTTAAAAAAGGATCCATCCATATCAGCTTTCTTGATCCCTTCAACGAAGCCGAACTTGTCAAGGCCTTTGCCGATAACCAAATCAGCGCGATCAGTATGGAGATGATTCCGCGTACCACCATCGCACAAAAGATGGATGCCTTAAGTTCTCAGGCCAATCTCGCCGGATATGTCATGGTCATTCTTGCTACCGAGCGGATTGATAAAATATTACCCATGATGATGACCCCGGCGGGGACCATCGCGCCGGCGCGTGTTTTTGTCATCGGGGCCGGAGTTGCCGGACTGCAGGCCATTGCCACGGCCAAGCGTCTCGGTGCCAGGGTTGAAGCCTTTGATACACGGCCGGTTGTGGCGGAGCAGGTCCATTCCCTCGGAGCAAAATTCATCAAAATTGATCTCGGTGAAACCGGCCAGACAAAAGACGGTTATGCCAAGGCATTGACCCCGGAACAATTAGAAAAACAACGCCAGGGCATGGCCAAGATCTGTTCCCAGTCGGATATTGTGATCACAACGGCACAATTATTCGGCCGCAAGGCGCCGGTTATCCTTACAAAGGATATGATTTCTCAAATGAAATCCGGAAGCGTGATTGTTGACATGGCTGTTGAATCCGGAGGGAATGTTGAGGGTTCCAAGGTAGATGAGGAAGTGGAAATCAACGGTGTCCGTATTATCGGATTCGGGAATCTCCCGGGCCGCGTTGCCGTCCATGCCAGTCAAATGTATTCCAACAACCTGACCGGTCTTATTGAAAACTACTGGGACAGCGAAGAAAAGACTTTCAAGTTAAATCCCGAGGATGAAATCATCAAGGGGTGTCTTATTACCCATAACGGTCACATTGTTAACGAAACAATAAAAAACTTAAAATAGGTAGGCCGCGTCATGGATACAAACATACTTATTTTCCTTTTCTTTATTTTCACACTTTCCATTTTTCTCGGTGTTGAGCTCATTTCCAAGGTTCCGGCGACCCTGCATACTCCGCTGATGTCCGGGGCCAACGCGATTTCAGGGATTACCTTGGTCGGCGCGCTGATTTCCTCGGGAACCGGAGATAATCAGATCAGTGTTCTTCTGGGGACACTCGCGGTGGCCTTTGCAACGATTAATGTCGTCGGAGGATACCTTGTCACAGACCGCATGCTCGCCATGTTTAAGAAAAAAGAGCCCGCCGGCACTCCGGGCCCTGGGGGCAAACATTGAATTTCGAAATTCTTATTAACGCGGCATACATCATCTCGGCAATCCTTTTTGCCCTGGGCCTGAAAATGCTCAGTTCCCCTGCCTCCGCCCGTAGAGGAAATTTATTTTCAGCTTTGGCCATGCTTTTGGCAGTGACCGCTACCCTTCTGACGAAAGGATTAACATTCCAGTGGATCCTCATCGGGATGTTTGCCGGCGGTATCCTTGGAATTTTGGTTGCCCGTCTCGTTGCCATGACAGCCATGCCGGAGATGGTGGCTCTCTTAAACGGTTCCGGCGGAATCGCAAGCCTTCTCGTTGGCTGGGCCGTTTATCATTACCATCCTGACTCCGGGGCTTTTATCACATCAACCATCTTTCTTTCGGTTCTCATCGGCGGGGTGACGTTTACCGGCAGCGTTATCGCGTGGGGCAAGTTGAGCGAAAAATTACCCGGCAAACCGCTTCTTTACACCGGCCAGCAGATTGTAAATATTCTTGTCCTTTCGGCCACTCTGATTTGCGGTGTTATCTATTGTATGAACCCCGCAGCCAATTATCCGGTCTTTATCGCGACGGTCATCCTCTCTCTTATCCTCGGTGTGCTTGTTGTTATCCCCATCGGCGGGGCTGACATGCCGGTTGTTATTTCGCTGTTAAACAGTTATTCGGGATTGGCAGCCTGTGCAGCCGGATTTGTCATCCAGAATACCATTCTCATTGTTGCCGGTTCCCTTGTGGGGGCGAGCGGATTGATCTTAACGCGCATCATGTGCAAGGCCATGAACCGTTCTTTGGCCAATGTGCTTTTTAGCGGGTTTGGGGCGACCGTGCAGAAAAAAGGTGAAGGTGACGGGTTTAAAGGTGAGGTTAAGCCGATTACGGCTGAAGACACCTATTTTATTCTTGAAGCGGCGCGGTCTGTTGCCTTTGTTCCGGGTTACGGGTTGGCTGTTGCCCAGGCCCAGCATGTTGTTCGTGAGTTAGGGGAACTGCTTGAGGCCAACGGTGCTGAGGTACGTTACGCGATTCACCCGGTTGCCGGTCGCATGCCCGGGCACATGAACGTGCTTCTCGCTGAAGCCAATGTTCCTTACGACCAGTTAGTTGAAATGGATGATATCAATCCGATTATGGAGACCATTGACGTTTGTGTTGTTATCGGCGCCAATGACGTTGTCAATCCTGCCGCCCGCCATGAAGAATCCAGCCCCATCTACGGCATGCCCATCATCAATGTGGATAAAGCCAAGACCGTGATTGTCCTCAAACGCTCCATGGCCACAGGCTTTGCCGGAGTAGCCAACGAACTCTTCTTCTACGACAACACCCGCATGCTCTTCGGCGACGCCAAAGCCAGCATCCAGGGTCTTGTCGGAGAATTCAAAACCTAAAAATCAAGGACAGGTTAATTTTTTCTGGATCACTTGCGCCGGGGGGATTTTTTTAGGGGGGTGATTCTTTTTCGTGCTCGGGAGTATGTTTTGGCCTTGCGGGTTCTTTGTTTTACCGCTTTATCTGCAACAAACTTGATCGCAACTAAATAAAAGGCGCCGGTTTCTTTGCGGGTAACACGAACAACCTGCCCCATGCCTTTAAAGATATCCAGAATGCCGGACATCACAACATGAAGTTCAATCGTATCACCTGCGCGGTAAGAAACGTCCGACAAAAAGGCAAGGCCGCTGACACTCATATCACAAGTCATAGAGAGGTGCCATTTGCTCTCGGGCCCTTTAGCCAACCGGTGCTGAATACTCAGAATACGGTTAGCCCGGATAAACTTTCTGCGCTCTAAAATACTTTGTTTAACCATTTTTTCCTTTGCAGTACGGAAACCCAAAAGCTTCTGCAACCTCTTTGATAACCAACTCTCCCTTATCCATATTCAATGCCCCTTGAATGGCATACGGCATTCGCGCGCATTTTTGATCGCTAACATCAGCTATACTAAGGATATACGGTAATGTGGCGTTCGTCAAGGCATAAGTACTTGTCCGCGCGACAGCTCCCGGCATATTGGTGACACAATAATGGACAACCCCGTCAACAACATAAACCGGGTCTTCATGGGTTGTCGGCCGGCTGGTTTCAAAAGATCCTCCCTGATCAATGGCGACATCAACGATGACAGCCCCTGGTTTCATCATGGAAACTGTTCCCCACGATACCAATTGCGGGGCCTTTGCTCCGCGGATGAGAACACTGCTGATAACTAAATCAGCCTTCAACACGGATTCACGCACCGTATGATCATTACTCATCAGCGTATGGACATTAGGGGGCATAATCTCGTCCAAAAAACGCAAACGATTGAGATTAATGTCTAAAATTGTCACATTGGCCCCTAACCCTGCTGCCATTCTACAGGCATTGGACCCAACAACCCCGCCCCCCAAGATAACAACTTCCGCGGGATTCACCCCGGGAACACCGCCAAGAAGGATTCCTCTTCCTTTCGTCGGTTCTTCAAGGTACTTTGCCCCCTCATGAACCGACATCCTCCCGGCCACCTCGCTCATAGGGGTCAAACAGGGTAATTCACCATTCTCTTCCTGCAATGTCTCATAGGCAAAGGCCACAATTTTTTTCTTCAGCATAGCCTCTGTAAGTTGACGGTCAGCAGCAAAATGGAAAAACGTGAAAATAATCTGTCCTTCCCTGAGATAATCATATTCCTCAGGAAGAGGCTCCTTGATCTTGACAATCATTTCCGCCTTTGCGAAAATTTCCTTAGATGTCTTGAAAACTTCGGCTCCGGCTTTTTTGAACTGGGCATCCTCAATGCCGCTGCCTATCCCGGCTTCCCTTTCAACAATAACCCGGTGCCCTTGTTTAATTAACGTCTCAACGCCAACCGGCAGAAGCCCGACGCGATACTCATTATTTTTGATTTCTTTGGGTATACCGATAATCATGTCTTTATATCTCCAATAATTTCAGTGCGTTCTTATACAGGACATCCTCGAGATCCGCCTTGTTGCTGATCAGGACTTTAAATTTCTGCAATTCAATGGCCGGGTGGGAATACGGATAATCCGATGCAAATACGATTTTTGACGCGCCGGCCCTTTCATAAATATACCGCGTACGGTTCAGGGAGAGGGTTGAGGTATCAACATAAACATTTTTGTACTTGATGGCAAATTCCGTACACTTCTTGTAATAGTCTTTTCCGGCATGAGCCAGGATAAAATTGATATCAGGATAACCGGCAATAACGGATTCCCAGCGGCCGGGTTGGGAATGCTCATCATGGGATGTGTGGATGATGACAGGAAATTTTTTGCGTTTCTTGACAAGATCCAGAATTATGCGGGCCTCTGCGGGTTCAAATCCGTCGGAGGCCTTGAGCTTTATTCCTTTAATTCCGGCCTTGCGGCCATGTTGAAATTCTTCAATCGCTGCTGCCGCGTGTTTCTTTGAAGGGACAATACGCGCGAAGGCCAATAGTTTATCGGGAAATTGGGCTTGTGTCGCGATAATACGGCGGTTGGGAGCTTCGAACGTATTCCCTTTGTCTTTCTCATCCATGGCAAAGATGACAGACTTGACAATTCCGTATTTGGTCATGTTTGATAAAATTGTTTCTAAACGGCCGTGTCCGCCGTCTTTGCTCAAGCCGATATGGTTATGCACATCAATAATCATTTCCGCTCCTCATAATGGACAACCGGTATCAGCCCTCCCCCGGCACTGACATTAATAATACTTTTGTCGGACAACCGCGACATGCCCCCGGCATATTGACCGTTGAACATGAACGGATTGAGATTAAATTTCTTTGACCGCAACTCAACACGGCCCTTCTCCATGACAGGAACGGTCATCTCGGTAATATCAACGTACCGCTGAACGACCCAGTCCTCCTTGTTTTTCAAAATGCGGTTCAGCAGGATTTCCCAATCTATCTGATCACATTCACGGCCGATAACAACATCCTTGCCACCGTAACTGTCAGACGGCTTTAAAACAAGGTGGTCTCTGTGATGAATGATATGTTTGCGGATGAAGACAGGATTGTCTTCGTAATGTGTCTGGATGTCCAGAACCCTTCGCGTCCAGGGGATATGTTTACGGATAATGCGATTCTCTTCATCTGTAAAAAGCTTCTTATATTCCCTCTGGTTCGTTACAATCGAAAGGATCGCTTTATTTGAGGCCAGACGCGAACGCAAGGGGTTAACAACGCACACTTTGCCATTTCGATAGGCAGAGATAAAATCCTGTACGTCATCGAGGCGCGCCAGGAGTTCTTTAAAAATAGCTCGGCGATAAACCAGATCAATCGGAAAACCGTTATACTCCAAGCGTCCGTTGATGAATTTAAGCTCCCGGGGATCCGCCACAACCGTATCATAACCTTTTTGTTTGAAATAATCCTGCACAAGGCCAAACTCATTGTGCGTGCGCATATCCCCCCAATCAACAATCGCGATATTGGGTTTTTTGTTCTTCCCGGCGAATTCTGTGTAAGCCGTTAGAAGGGCGTTAAGCAAATTTTCCATACGGTGAGGCGCATGGTTAAAGCAGTATCTCCCGGAAAGCCGTTTAAAAGGGAAGGAACTTTTAAGAACCTCCTCCTGGATGTCACAATACCCTGCACCGGCCGGTGAGTCGCAGTTAAATTCGACAAAACGCAGCGCGTCATTGACAAAAAAAGAGTCAGGCCGCGCGATAACAATATTCCTGCTGTACCCGGGGTCAATTGCGACCAGCTCCGCCCCTTTTTCATCGAGATAGAAATATTCCCGCAATGGTGGATGCGAAAAATAGAGATGCGTCACCTTCTCAAGGATGCTTGAAATATGGCTAAGAGTATCGGCGATGGAATCCGCCTGGGTTTGACTAAGAAAGAAGGGTTTTAAAAAAGTAGGGATGGTCCCTTCGCCGAATTTGCATCCTCTTATGCCCAATTCCTTCTCTAAAAATAAAATCGCATCCCC
>CBDUYP010000041.1:0-7984 GCA_965371485.1 uncultured bacterium | reverse complement strand
AAGGAAGTCTGGAACAAAGAAGACGGATTTTTTAATCAGGGAATGCACTTTGCGGATGGACAATGGATGGCGAATGATGAACATTTTGCCACGGATGTCCAGACATGGGGGATTGCCGCATTGGGTCCGGAAAAGATCGATGCCTGGTTTGGGCAAGGGGCGGCGTATCACATGTGGAAAAAAACAAAAGCCCTTTCGGGTTTCAGGGGCGAAAACGGAAAACTTTTGGGTGTCGGGTACACACAGGAGCATGACCGGGTTTCAGTGGAATGGACCGCGGGCGCTATTCTCGCGGCACGGGAGATTGCGTTTTACTATGGGCAAACGCATCCGGATTGGGCTCAAAAAGCCCTTGGTGATGCCCGCAATATGCGAAGAGGTGTAGAGACATTCCGCACAGAGCTTGCCGGAAACAGAGCGGCTTATTCTTATTCTTCCAGACGCGGGTGGATTCCGTTCGGCTGGTTTTCCCACAGCCCGGAGGTGTTGAGTCTCGCGTCCACAGGCTGGATCATGCTCGTTGACGCGAAAGTGAATCCGTTTTATTTAGAAGATTCCTCAGAAAGCCAGCTTGCTTTGAGCGTGGGGGAGGGGGATTTAAGCAAAAATCTGGTTGGGTTGTATCCGTATGACTGATATGATATATTATTAATAGAAGAGGATTAGAATCCAAAGGAAGGGGATGTCTTATGGGTGGAATACAATTTGTCGTGAACGATGGAGGGAAAAAGACAGCTGTTATCATAGATTTACGGAAATATGGGCAGCTATGGGAAGATTTTTATGATGTGATGGTTTCCAGACAACGAAGTCATGAGACAAAGGAATCTCTTGGATCCGTTAAAAAGAAATTCATTCAATCAGGTAAATTGTAAACCGAATGCCTTCTTATAAAGTTACCATTGTTCGATCCGCACGAAAAGAACTCGAAGCACTTGACTCTCAAATAATAAAGAGAATTTTTCCAAAGCTGGAGGATCTTGCTGTAAATCCAAGACCATCAGGTTGTGCAAAGTTGCAGGGAGAAAATGTCCTGTGGCGAATTCGTGTTGGTGATTACCGTATTGTTTATTTAATAAATGACAAGAAACATCTTATTGATATTATAAGAATACGACACCGAAAAGATGTTTATGGATAATATTTCCCTATTAAGTAGAAATCATCTCTCGCGGTACGGGAGATTGCGTTTTATTATGGACAAACGCGTCCGGATTGGGCTCAAAGGGCCGTGGCCATGGAAGCTCCTGAGCCCAAAAGGCAGAAGTTGTTAGACTTAATTGAACGGCATTCTCCACAAAAATTTTCTCTAACGGAAGAGGCAGAGCAATTGGCACAGTGTTACATTGATAAGGGTATTGTTCCTGCTAAGAAATGGGAAGATGCCTTACATGTGGCTATCGCTTCGGTAGAAGAAATGGATGCGGTGATCTCATGGAATTACAGGCATATGGCTAATCTCCGAAAATCAGAGTTATTTCAGAGTGTCAATTTGGAAGAAGGATATACTAAGCCGATACAAGTGGTTACACCAACGGGGGTGATGAATGATGAAAGTTGATAAATCGCTGGAAGAAGTCTGGCAGTGGAAAGAGCAGATTTATAAGGAGACCAAGGGCATGACCATGCACGATCGGTGTGAGTATATACGTAAAGGTGCTGAAGATGCCTGCAAGAAATATAATTTACATCTTAAGAAAGCACCGACAAAAGCAAGATTTTAAAGTTTTTTTGATCAAAAAGAGTTTTAGTAGTGGCAATATAGCAGAAATCCTCCCTAACCCACTCCAATCACTACACTTGTTCCATAGTCCGGCGTTCGGACAAAAAGACTTAATGAGCAGGTTAAGAGGAATCATAAAAGATTCCCTAAGGATTTTATGTTTCAACTCACAAAGGATGAAATAGTTTCTCTAAGGTCGCGAATTGCGACCTTAAAGAAAGGGGAACATTCCAAGTATAGATGGAAAAGAAATATGATATGCAGTTCAGGATCGTCTTTGAGGCCATCAAGAGGCTGATAAGGCCGTCGGAACCTCCGCCGAAAGGGAAACGATTTTAAATAAAGCGGTTTATTAATCAGCCGTTGATAAAAGCCTGCGATTTTCCTTGACATATATGCATATTTCATGCATACTTATATGCATGAGAACAACATTAAACATAGATGATAAAATACTCAAAAAAGCCTCAAGGTTGACCGGAATCAAGGAAAAAACTTCCTTAGTGCGATTGGGCCTGACCGTTCTTATCGCAAGAGAGAGCAGTCGGCGGTTAGCCCGACTTGGCGGCACAGAGAAATCTATCCGTTCTGTCCCGCGAAGAAGGGCTTAAGATGGTTATCGCTGACACTTCGGTCTGGATAAACCATTTTCGCAGCGGCGATTCTCATCTTGAGAAATTGTTATTGGATGACGATGTTATTTGTCACCCTTTTATCATTGGTGAATTAGCTTGTGGAAATATTAAGAATCGGAAACATATTCTCACCCTTTTACAAGCCCTGCCCGGATCACAAATGATCGCCGATGAAGAAATTCTTCCATTTATTGAAAGTAAAAAACTTCATGGGGCCGGACTCGGACTCATTGACGTACACTTATTAGCATCTGCTCTATTATCAAACGTGGCATTATGGACAATGGATAAGAACCTGAAAGCAGCGGCGGTACAGTTAAAAGTGGCGTATGAATGATATCTTAATTTGGTTGGGTTGTATCTGTATGACTGATATGATATATTATTAATAAGAATAATATTTCAGGAGGAACGGGTTATGAAATGTTCGGATTGTCAGGGGGAATTGGAGTCAACGGATTTTCGCGGGATTAAGATTGATGAATGCGCCCGGTGCAAGGGGCGATGGTTTGACCGCGGCGAGCTGCGAAAGGCCAAGGATAAGACGGATGAAGATTTGAGATGGCTCGACTTTGATCCCTTCTCAGATGACGCCGGACAATTTACCGTTTCCGGCGAAGGGAAAGCGTGCCCGGGGTGTTCTAAGATCATGTCTTCGCTGGCTTACGAGAAATCAGGGGTTATTATTAATAAGTGTCTGGCGTGCGAAGGGGTTTGGTTGCATCACGGTGAATTTGAAAAGATCATCCGGTATTTGGAAAATCTGGTTGTTACCGAATCCGCTGCAGGGTATGTCAAAGATTCCTTTAAGAAATTCCTGGAAATCGCCACAGGGTCGAAGAAAGTGACCGCCGAGATCAAGGATTTTATTGTCGTACTTAAACTCCTGGAACAAAGATTCGGCATCGAACACCCGAATATTGCCGCGGCCACGAATAAAATATATCAATACTTGCCTTTTATTTGATCCCGCCTTTAATTGTTCGTCGTTGAACCCCGTGACAATTCCTGCCTTTTATGGTATTCTAAGAAAATTTTTGGATAAGATTAGGAGAGGTGGCCGAGTGGTTGAAGGCGCACGCCTGGAAAGTGTGTGGTGGCCGAAAGGTTTCCCGAGAGTTCGAATCTCTCCCTCTCCGCCAGTGACGAAGGAGTTAATTTATGGATATGTATGCGGCCTGGTCAAGGGCATTGAAAAATACGGAGATCATCCGTCCGCGGGCTAAAGCCCTGATGACGTTTGCGGATACGACTGTTCCCTACATCTTGTTATCCGAATCCTCCATCAACGTGGGGGATACGGTTGTCCGTAAGGGAGAGGTCGTGGTTCAAAAACCGTCACTGATCCTTCCTCCGAGCATTCCGCAGTTTGAGGGCTTTGAATTCAATGACAAGAAACAGTCTCTGGATGAGAATTCCATTGTTAATTTTCTTCTTGTCCGCGGGGTTCATCTGCCATCCTTCAAGTACAACAATACAACCCATACGCTGGATGTGCATGAAGGCTCCTTAAACAAGGCAGTGTCGCTTTATAAAGAGAAATTGCAGTGGAAGGAAAATGTGCATACGGGATTGGTCGTCGGTCCGGAAGACTGCTGGCAGTTTTCCGTTCTTATTTACATCTGTTCGCAGATTATAAAAAATACGGATGTTGATATCAGGAATTTGTTTAAGGATCATAAAAAAGATCAATGAAGAAAAGATGTATTGTCATCCTGTTTGCATGGCTTCTTTATGCCCCGCTTGATGTGCCCCTGGTTTGCGCACAAATTCATCAGGATTCCATCCAGATTACGACAAAAAAGCATGTTCTAAACAATGGATTGACGGTGTTGATCAGTGAAATGCCGTCCGGTTCAATGGTGTCTGTTTATGCTTTGGTCAAGACCGGATCGGCAACCGAAGGGAAATTTTTGGGAACCGGCGTATCTCATTTTCTCGAACATATGATTTTTAAAGGGACGGCAAAGCGGGATGTGGGGGTGATCTCCCGCGAGGTCCAGGCGTTGGGCGGGACTATCAACGCGTCGACGAGTTTTGATTACACCGTTTACACGATTACCGTACCGCCGCAGGGGTTTGCTCAGGTTCTCGATATTATTTCCGATGCGTTGATGCATTCCCGTTTTGACGCCCAAGAGATTGAAAAAGAACGGGAGGTTGTTTACGGCGAGATGCGTCTGCGCAAAGACCGGCCGGCAAGCTATTTAAGCCGGTTGGTTTTTAACACTGTTTACATCAGGCATCCGTATCGCGTACCGATCATCGGACATGAATCCTTGCTGCGTGAGTTGAAGCGTGAAGATTTTTTTGAGTATTACCGCACATATTACATTCCCAATAACATGATTCTTTCTGTGGCTGGCAAAGTTAATGCCCAAGAGGCCTTGTCCAAGATAAGAGAGGCTTTTAAAGATTTTGCGCGTGGGCGCACGGTTTCGCGGAATTTGCCTCAGGAGCCGCGGCAGATCAGCGCCAGGCGTTACGAGGAGGAATACCCCACAGAGCTGACACGGATGTCTTTAAGTTATGCCGGGGTGAGCATTTTGGATAAGGATATGTTTGCCCTGGACGTGCTTGCCATGATTATAGGGCAGGGCGAGAGTTCCCGCCTGTATCTCGATCTTTTCAGGGAAAAGAAATTGGTGCATGCTGTTTCTGCTTCAAATTTTACACCCATGGATCAGGGGATATTCGAAATCGAATGTGTTTTAGAGGGCGAGAGTGTTGCAAAGACCGTTGAGACGGTCAAAGATCACATTAAGGCCATTGTCGCATCCGGGGTCAAATCATCCGAGCTTGAAAAGGCGAAGCGGCAGGTGTTAAGTCAATACATTCACAGCCATCAAACATCCGGAAGCGTTGCCTACAGCGCTGCCGTTGACGAGGCCTTTGCCGGGGATTACGATTTTTCGAAAAAATATGTGGTCGGCATTAAGGACGTCACCAACGCGGATATTAAACAGGCAGCCCGCACTCATCTTGTTGACAATAATTTGTCTATCGTGATTTTGCGGCCCCATGGGGAACGTGACGTGACGCCGGAGAATACAGAGAAGAAGACAGCTTCGGATATTAAGAAAATTGTGCTTGCGAACGGTTTAACCGTTTTGTTAAGGGAGAATCATTCGTTTCCTCTTGTCGCGATCAATCTGGTCATGAACGCCGGAACCCGCCAGGAGCCTTCCGCATTAAACGGCCTGTCTCAATTAACGTCCGGTTTGTGGACCCAGGGAACACAATCGCGCACGGCTGAAGAGATCGCACAGAGTGTGGAATCTTTGGGCGCGTCATTAAACGGATTTTCCGGCCGCAATAGTTTCGGGATAACCTTGAATGTGTTGTCGCAGGATATGGCGTTCGGGATTGATCTTATCGAAGATCTCATCAAAAATCCTTCCTTTGACGGACAAGAATTCCTAAAGGAAAAAGAAAAGATGGAGACAGCCATTGTCGCGCGTAATGATAGTATTTATCAGACCACGGCCAAGGCGTTACGGGAGACACTTTTTCAGACACATCCCTTTAGGTTGGAGACGCTCGGGACACTTGAATCTGTTAAAAAGATAACACAGGCTGATGTTGCCGGGTTCTACGGGCGGTTAGCCGTTCCCAAGAATATGGTTTTATCGCTATTTGGGGATTTTCATGCACTGCAGGCAGAGAAAATTTTAACGGACAGATTATCCCGGTTAAAAAGTCAGGAGATCATCCTTCGCACGCACAGCGAATCTCCGCCGGATGCGACACGGGAGAAGACAATTTATTCGGATAAGAAACAGGCGATGGTCATGATCGGTTTTCAGGGAGTCGATGTTCACCATAAGGACCGCACAGGGCTTGAGGTTTTGTCGTCAATTTTGGGATCATCGTTTAACGGACGGATATTTACCCGGATACGGGATGAGTCAGGCAAGGCCTACACGCTGGGGGGAGGCTTTCTTCCGGGTAAAGATATGGGATTGATTTCTTTTTATGTGATAACGACGGACGAATATGCAGGGCAGGTCAAGGAGATTTTGCTTGATTTGCTTAATGAAATACGGGAAGATGACATAACAGATCAAGAATTGCGCGACATCAAGTCCTATCTCAAAGGCGAGTTTCACAGGGAAATTGAAACAGATGCTTCTCTCGGATTTGTAAGCACTTTGGACGAATTGTACGGGATGGGATACGATTATTATCAGGATTACAATAACCGGATTGATCAGGTGACACGGGAAGATATTAAACACTTGGCCCAAACATACCTGAATATCAAAAGTGCCGCGATTATTGTATCGCGGCCTAAAGAAAAACAATAAGGATCAAAACCCATGGATAAAATGAAACAAATAGAACTCGAAGAGAAGCTCATCGATAGGCTGTGCGGGCAATTGCGCGTGCTTCAGGAATATAAGGAAAAAGAGGAGGCTGTTGAACAGGCGTTGACAGGTGTGTTCCGGGATGAGGCCGACGGCTATTTTAAAAACGAGAGTGAGGCATTGAGCCAGGGGACGGCCCGGGAAGAATTCATCCGGGAATTTTTGTCTTACGGCATCATTCAGGACATATTGAACGACGCTGACGTTGAGGATATTATTATCAACGCGTTGAATCCGATTTATGTGCATCATTCTAAAAAAGGCCTTGTTTCCATGGAGAAGCAATTTTCATCACGTCGTGAATTAAAGCTGTTTATCCGCAAACTCGTGATTTTTTCCGGACGAAAGACGGTTGAAAAGATCATGAATATCGAACTGCCGAATCTCGAAGGACGGATCAATATTGTCGACTCCCCCTTCGGACCGCAGTTGACCATCTCAAAGATTAAAATGTCGCCGATGACGATCCTCGATTTTGTCAAACACGGTTCTTTGTCTTATGAAGTTGCTGCCCAATTATGGTTGTACATCGAGGGAATGGCGATCCGCCCGGCCAATCTTATTATTGCCGGCGGGCCCGGCGTGGGCAAGACAACGCTTTTAAATGCCCTGTTCAGTTTTATCCCGGAAACCGACCGCCTTGTTGTTATCGAGGACACGTTAGAGTTGAATACATCGTTTGACGAGAGTTGTTCGCGTTTAGAAAGCGGAACGGATTTTACCCTTGCCGAGCTTGTCAAAAACAGTTTGCGGATGCGGCCGGAGAGGGTTATCGTCGGCGAGGTCCGCGGAAGCGAGGCGCGGGATATGATGACAGCCGTCAATATCGGGAAATATTGCATCGGGACCATCCATGCGTTGACTTCGCGCGAGGCCATCGTGCGTTTGCAGAATGAGCCGATGAATATCCCCCAGGAGCTGATCCGGCTGATTGATGTCTTTGTGGTCTTAAAGAGATATCATGTCGGCGGGAAGATTTTTCGTGTTATCGATGAGCTGAGTGAGACAAGCGGGATGGAGCAGGAAAAGGTTTTATTGTCGCATATTTATAAATATGATTATGAGAAGAATGTTTTTAAGCCCATGTCCACCAGCACGGTCTTCCGGGACCGGTTGGCGCAGCAGGCGGGGTTATTGCCCAAAGACATCATTCTTGAAGTGCAATTGCGGGCGCTTCTCCTTGAAAAGTTGGCGGAAAAGGGGAACATGACGCTTGATGAAATAACATCGTTTTGCCGTTTCTATGTCCGCGATCCGGA
>CBDUYP010000040.1:0-8056 GCA_965371485.1 uncultured bacterium | reverse complement strand
CTCGTTTTCTTGGATTAACCTTCGGTATCAAATTGATGGAAATCGAGGAAGATGCCCTTCAGGCCGCCTCACTGCGTTTGCAGGAACATATTCCTGATGCGGGAAAAATAACCCATCACGGAGAAGACCATGAACAGCAGCTGCTAGATCTTATTGATGAGGAACGACTAACGTATATCAGTTCGATTGTCTTGGGGCTAAACGATGCCCTGGTTGAATTGACAGGGGCATTGGCCGGGTTGACTCTGGCTTTGCAAAACACGCGTTTAATAGCCATTGTCGGGCTCATTACCGGGATTGCCGCTTCCATGTCCATGGCAGCTTCTGAATATTTATCGACAAAACAGGAGGATACCGAAAAAAATCCGTTTAAGGCCAGTATCTATACGGGTCTGGCTTATGTCGTAACGGTTATTTTTCTTATTGTCCCGTATTTTATATTTAAAAACGTATTTTTCGCGTTGGGTTTTGTCCTTATCAACGCACTTTTGACGATTCTTGCCTTTACATTTTATATCTCGGTCGCCAAAAGCTTGTCTTTTCGAAAGAGATTCCTGGAGATGGCGGGGCTGAGTTTAACGATCGCCGTGATAAACTTCTTTATCGGATGGGCTATCCGTTCGGTATGGGGTATTGATCTATGAGGGCCTACATAGAACTGACAAAGCCGAGAGTTTTGGCATTGGTTCTTGTGACGACAACGCTGGGATTCTATCTGGGGGGACGGGGTTTTCCGTCGTTGGCGCGGCTTTTTATTTTGCTTGCCGCAACAGCACTTGTCTGCGGCGGCTCATCTGCGTTGAATCATTTTTTTGAACGGGAATTTGATTCGAAAATGGCACGAACAAAGAACCGGCCGATTCCCTCAGGAAAAATCACAGCCTCAAGGGCTCTTAATTTCGGGATCGTTCTTATTCTTACGGGCCTGTTTATTCTTTATGTTAAGATTAACATTTTAACGGCATTCTTGAGTTTATTGACGGCATTCTTGTATATCATGGTGTATACGCCGATGAAAAGAGTGAGCTGGCTCAGTACAACCGTCGGCGCGGTGCCCGGGGCGATCCCTCCGTTAGGGGGATGGGCCGCGGCAACAGGAACGCTTGATTTTGATGCCGGGATTCTTTTTCTCATTTTGTTTTTATGGCAGCATCCGCATTTTTATGCGATTGCCTGGATGTTTCGGGATGATTATAAAAGGGCCGGATTTAAGATACTCCCGCTTATTGACCGGGGAGGGGAGCGCACATTTGCGCACATCGTATGGGCGGTCTTGATATTGATACCTGTTTCGCTCATCCCGGCAATGACAGGTTTGTCAGGGAAACTTTATTTCGCAGGGGCTTTGACGGCGGGTATTGCCCTTCTTGCGGTCAGCGGGATTTTTGCTCAGTCGAAATCAGATGGCGATGCCCGGAGACTTATCCGCGCCACGGTTCTTTATCTTCCTGTCCTGTTGGCACTGATTGTCATGGACACGAATTTCTAATGACAGGGGATATTACCTCACATAAACAATGACGTTTTCCGTGGATCAAGCTAAAATTCGCAAGATCGTCGTTATCCTTGCTGTTTGGGTGATCGGGATCGGTGTTTTATTCCGGTTTGCGAATATTACTCAAAGTGATTTTGTCTTTTATGATGAGGGATATTATCTGAATTTTAACCGGATGATCGGGGAGATTGTAGACAGCGGTGCTTTGACGGATTTCGGGCAGAGGATGAAGGCCTTTGGTGCGTATATCCGTTCCTCCTTAGGGACAGGGAAGGCGTTGTGGTTTTTGATCGCTGATTCCCGGTTCTTTTTCGGAGCGACACAGAGCTGGTTCTTCCCGCGGCTCATTGCTGCTATCGCGGGGACTTTGACATTATTTTTGGTATACCGGGTCGCAAGCCGTTTTTATAATTCTCCGTGGACAGGGTGGTTGTCCGTCGCATTGTTGGCGGTATTACCCAGCCATGTTTTTTATTCCCGGATCGGATTGCAGGAAACGCTCAGTACATTTTTGCTGCTGGCAGGGTTTTATTTTTATCTATTTCCGCGTCGTTTCGGTCCGAAAACGTTTATTGCCGGCACATTTTTCGCCGCGGCTTTCTTTGCCAATTACCGTTTGATCATTTTGCCGGTCTTGGTGGCCTTTTGTGAGTTATGGGTCAGTTTCTCCTCCGGAAATAAACCCAATCTCCGGAAGTATGTATGGTTTGCCCTGACGTTCTTCTTTTTCGTTGTTATGGTGGGGAATATTGACCAAGGGCGAAACACGACTGTGACATTTGCCTGGATATTCCGTCAGGCTCATTTGGCCGAAATGCATTTTGATCCCATTAACTTATTTTCCTATCCGTATTATATTTTCCGTCTGGAGAACGGGGTATTCGCTTTATTCTTTTTCGGTAATATTTATCTTTTGTTCAAACGCCGGTGGCTTTTCGCATTTCCTTTTCTTCTGGTATGTCTGCACATGTTTATTTTTTCCTTTGCCGCAGAAAAAGGGGCCAGATATCTCTGCGTGGTCATGCCGTTTATGGTGATGTCCGTAGCTTATCTGTCGGAATTTTTATTCCGGGAAAAAAGGAATATTGCTTTTCGTGCGGGATTGATTATTTGTGTTGTGGGGATGACCGGGTTTATGGGTAAAAAGGCGCTCGCTATTTCAAGGATAAATTCCGATTACCGGACAGCTGTTGAATTTCTTATGGCACAAAACCGTGACGTCAAGTTTATGTCAACGCAGAATTATGTCCAGAACCTGTATACAGCCGACAAACAGAATGTGGCTGCCTGCCCTCATGGATTTTCATCCCTTGTGACGTTGCATAATGACGGGTTTCAATACCTGGTCGTCGGACCGCAGGCCTATATTTCCTGGACAAATAAAAAGGAGAGATTCCACCCCGAGCTGCGGGGGTATTTGGGGTTTATCGTAAAAAACCTGAAACCGGTCAAGACCTTCCCGCATTTCAGTGATGTGATGCTGGAACGTTTTGTCTTTGAACACAACGAGAACCTGCGGCGATCCGTGAGATTTTTGCAGCTTTCAAAGCAACGGGGATTCGGCAGGTTGCGTATTTATGACCCGTCGCCCATGATTCCGGTTGTTCTTAAAGTGTTAACCAAACCCGCCAGCCAAAGGCTTCCTCCTCCGGCGGAATAAATTTAAGCACAGGAATTTTTTTATGGTCAAAACACTCCCCTTTCATCAGGCTCTCAAATCCCTGGCATTGCCGGATCCGGATCGCAATCTGTTTTCGTCCCCGGATTGGCAGACGGTTCTTTATAAAATGTATACGTTAAAGCTTTTCGTGAAATATATCAGCAGGGATGGGAAGGTTGTCAGTTATGTCGTTTATTCGGTTGTGAAGAATTTCCTGGAGTGGAAAATTTGTATCTGTTCTTACTGTGATTATTGTGACGGACATGTTGACTCGACGGAGGATTGGCGTCTGATTTTTCAATCGCTTCGCGAAGAGTACCCGGCTTACCGCATCGCTGTCAGAAATTTAAGAGATGACCGGGTCGGAAAGATTCCGGATTTAAAAGAATTGAGCCGCGAGAAATTTCACATCCTTGATCTTCGCGGTGATTTGGATACGGTTTGGCGGCGGGCCCATGATTCCTTCCGGGCCGCGGTCAGGCAGTCTGAAAAAAGCGGTGTTGTCATCAAGCGTTGCGATAAGAAGGAGCTTGCCAAATTCTACAATCTCCATCTTGACGTAAGAAAGAATAAGTACCATATTTTCCCTCAGCCTTTTAAGTTTTTTGATATCATTTGGGCGCAGTATATGGAACATGATAAAGGCGTACTCCTCGGGGCATATGACAACCAAGGCCGTTTTATCGCCGGGAATATTTATCTGATATGCGGCAATACGCTGTATTATAAATTCAATACTTCACTGAAAGATGCCTTGAAATTGCGTCCGAATAACCTTTTGTTCTGGGAGGGGGTTAAGTACGCGAAAGAGAGGGGTTTGGAATATGTTGACATGGGGTCGAGTGATGAGAATCAAAAGGGATTGATACTTTTTAAAGATCATACCGGCGCCGTGAAGCAGGATATTGTGCATCTGGGTTATCATCCGCAAGGATACAAATTCAGCAAGAAGCGGATTTTAAAAATAATAATGAAGATTTTTACCCGGCCGTGGATGCCGGATTTCATGGTAAGAGCAGGCAGTCGTATCATTTATCCGTTTTTGGCATGAAGGGAAGGCCATGGATTTAAAGAATTTGTTTGATTCCTGGGGGCAAGCGGCCGGCCGAGATTTCGCCCGGAAACAATGGTTTTTAAGCAAGTGGGAGGTCACAGAGGGAATTGACTGGCCCAAGGAAAAGATTGATTGCATGATCCGCAGTATTTCCGACGGGCTTAAGTTGAGGCGCAATGACACGCTTGTTGACTTGGGCTGCGGGGGAGGATGGATATTAAAGGCCTTAAAACCCTGCGTGCGAAAGATCGTCGGGCTGGATTTTTCACCGGCCATGCTGGCTAACGCCGTTGCCGTCTGCCCGGAGGGGGAGGATAAGGCGAGTTTTATCTGCGGTGAAATCGGAAAACTTCCCTTGAGGGACGAAACGTGTGAGCGTGCTCTCAGTTATTTTGTCTTTATAAATTTTAAGGATGATGATGTTGTCGCGCGTTCCATACAGGATATTATGCGTATTCTTAAAAAAGGAGGCCGGGCTTTGATCGGACAGCTTCCCGATAAAAATCGTTCCGTGGATTATGATCAGGCAAAAGAGGAATACCTCGAATACTGCCGGAGCACCTATCCATGCGGCAAGAACCATCAGAATACTTGCCGCATGCCGGGAAAACTTTTTGATAAGGGTTATTTAATCAACTTCCTCGACAGAGAGAATATTCGCTGGCATTTCCGTGATTCCTTTAATCCCTTTTACCGCCCGGGACAGCCTGAAACAGTCGAATGGCGGTTTGATCTGATATTGGAAAAGACATAGCATGGGATTCAAGCGTAAATATATTGTGCCGTTGATGATAGCCGTTCTTGTTATCTTCGGATGCTCACCGTCGGCAGAAAAACCATCCCGCGTTAAATACCGCGAAACAAAATTATTGATGGGGACCATCGTTCAAGTTGATGTTTGTCATCAACCCGGCGAAGAGCCCCGGCGGGATAAGGCTTACCAGGAGATCTGGCAGAGATTAGAGAACATCCATTGGCGGATGAGTGTTTTTAACGGGAAAAGTGATGTCGCCCGCATTAATCGCTCTTACCAAAATCCGCAAACCATTGGTGCGGATACGTATCAACTTATTAAAGATGCCGTTTATTATTCAGAGTTGACCCGGGGCGCTTTTGACATAACCGTATGGCCGCTTATCAAATTATGGCAAAAGGGCGAGGAGGACAATCTCATCCCTCCGGATGATAAGATTAAAGAAACCCGGCAGGTCGTGGGGGTCAATCATATCCGCTTGATGCCGGAGAATCGTGTGGCCATTTTAAACCCTCTGACCCGTGTCGATCTTGGCGGCATTGCCAAGGGTTATGCCGTTGACGAAACCGTCCGTATTTTCCGCAAGAACGGATTTACGCAGTTTTTTATCGATGCCGGCGGGGATATTTACGTCGGGGGAAAGAGCTGTAAAAATCAACCCTGGCGTATCGGGATCCGGGATCCGCGCAATACATCAGAGATTATGGAAGTGGTGGAGCTGGAAGATGCCGCCGTCACAACCTCCGGGGATTATGAACAGTATTATGAGATCCGGGGCCAGCGGTGGTCTCACATCATGAATCCCGTCACAGGCTATCCTCAGAAAGGTGTTGTGAGTGCCACCGTTATTGCCCCGACAGCCACGGCTGCCGATGCCCTGTCAACCGCGCTTTGTGTCCTGGATCCCCGTCAGGGAGCAGCATTGATAGATTCACAGGGAAAGAACCATGCCGTTCTCATCATCACCTTGCAGGATGAAAATAAGATCAGAAAATATAAAAGCAGGATGTGGGGTTCTCCATAACTCTCAAATCTCCTTGCCATTGCCCTTCTGGTCGGTATAATAATTTTATTGTGGAAAAGACAATTGTGAGAAAAAAGGCTGTTGCAAACAATAAAGGCACCTATCAGTTCCGGGATTTGGTTTCTGCGATCGAGGGGTATGATAAAAATTATACCGGTGACATCGATCAAAAGAAATATTTCGGGTTTCCCACGCGCGCGATTTTGACGGCAGAAAACCGCTTATTGTCCTCTCAGATGAAATCTGTTGCGTATTTCTCCATGGAATTCGGCATTGCCCCGAGTATTTATAATTCTTTTTGCTTGAACCGTCCTCTGGATGAAAAAAATCAGTTTTTCACGCATGAGGTGTTTTCCAATTATTGGTTATGCGACTATCTGTTCAAGATCCACATCGACAAGATGCTGGATATCCCGATTTACGGTGGGGGTTTGGGGGTGCTTGCCGGAGATGCCATGAAAAGCGCGGCTGATCTCGGACTCTCGGTTGCCGGGATCGGTGTCTTATGGAACAAGGGATATTTCAAACAGAACTTTTGGTATAAGCACGGCCAGGTTCCCGAGGAGCTCAAGTGGGACCCGAATACCTATCCCGGGCTTATCCCTTTGAAAAACATCGTTACGGTTGACACCAAAGAAGGCCCGCTGCATTTACGCCTGTGGAAATATTATGTGTACAGCTTTGATCAAAAGCGGGCCTGCCCGATCATCCTCCTCGATTCGAACCTCGACGAGAACAGTGAGCATTTTCAGAAATTAACAGATCAGCTTTACCGCAGTGACCATCCCTGGTGGAAGATCTTCCAGCGTTTGATATTGGGGATCGGCGGCATGAAGGCCCTGGCAAGTCTGGGATATCATATTAACCGTTATCACCTTAATGAAGGGCATGCCGCTTTGGCTCTTTTAGAGAAATATGTGACGCTTGAGGATAAGGGCAGGATGAAGGCGTTTAAAAAGAAGTTCATCTTTACCTGTCATACCCCTGTTGCGGCAGGGCATGACCGTTTTATGTTTGACCAGGCCGGCAAAGTTCTCGACGCGAAGTATATGGAAGCCGCCTACATGTTCGGTAAGGAATCGCCGGATTCCGATCAGATGAACCTCACCTTTATGTCTTTGAACAATTGCAGCAAGGTTAATGCCGTGGCCCAAAAGCACGGCGAGGTGATGCGGGTACAATTTCCGGATTTTGCAGGGAAGATCCGGTCTATCACCAACGGTGTCCATATCCACACATGGCTTTCGGAAAGTTTTAAGCAACTGTTTGATAAGTATCATACGACCTTCGGCGACTGGCGAGCGGATCCTCAAAATCTTGAAAATATCTGGGATTTGCAGAAGAATAAAGCCTTCCGGCGGGATATCTTTTGTGCGCATCAGGAAAACAAAAAGAATCTCATCGGGATTGTCCGGCGCTGGCGGTTGAAGGAAGACGTTCTTACCGTGGGGTGGGCGAGACGTATTGCCGGTTACAAACGTCCGGCCCTAATCTTTCATGATATTGAAAGGCTTATTGCTTTGGCCCGGACACACGGGGCCATTCAGATTATTCTTGCCGGTAAAGCCCATCCCAATGATGATATCGGCGCGGCACACATTGATACCATCCTCGACCACATCGAGCAATTAAATGAACACAAAGATATCATTAAGGTGCTGATATTGGAAAATTACGATACCTTCTTCGGAAAACTTCTGACGAGTTCCGTTGACGTGTGGCTCAACAACCCTCTGCCGCCTTTTGAGGCCTCAGGGACCAGCGGCATGAAGGCGATCCTTAACGGGGTGTTGCAACTCAGCACGTTGGACGGGTGGGTTGTTGAAGCGGCAGGCGATGATATCGGCTGGATTTTCGGTTATCAGCATAGCGGCACGGAATTGGGAGATGAAACCACGCTGCGTCTCGATGAAGACAACGCGGCATTATGCGATGCGTTAAAGGATGTCGCAAGCCTGTATTATCAGACATATCGTCAGGGTCAGATTGACATCAAGAGTCCGTGGATTGACAAGATGATTCATTGTGTCCAAAGGAGCGCGTTCTTTAATACGCAGCGGATGATGACG
>CBDUYP010000039.1:0-8062 GCA_965371485.1 uncultured bacterium | reverse complement strand
TGAAGGTGGTGATGTGCAAATAACAGAAACATATCCTGCCGGAAAAATCGGGACAACGCCTGAAAATTTAAGAGCTGCCGCAGCAGGTGAGGAATATGAATGGACACAGATGTATCCGGCTTTTGCGAAAGTGGCAAAGGAGGAGGGTTTTAACCAGGTTGCGGCAGCATTTTCAGCCATTTCCATTGCTGAAAAACAACACGGCAAACGCTACAAAGAACTTGCTGATAATCTTGAATCAGGAAAAGTGTTTAAAAGAAACGGAAAGGTTGTTTGGCGTTGTAGAAATTGCGGTTATCTGCATGAGGCGGAGGAAGCACCCAAAGCATGTCTTGCCTGTCTGCACCCTCAGGCCTATTTTGAATTATTGGGTGAAAATTGGTAACCCGAATTAATTAAGGTTCAGGTATGTGTCCCATCTTTTTATCTTTTTCATCTTTTTTTACGTTGCGGAAATATCAGGGGATATCCATTGTCACGGTAAGGGAGTTTCTCAAAGAACAGGAGCCTAAATGTTAAAAAAATTGTTTATTGTCCTTCTCTTGATGTCATGTTCGGGTTGCGCGCTATTAAGTACAGCCATTGGCGCTGGAATCTCTTATGGAATATATCAGGCAACTAAGAAATAAGAGGGGGGGCGGATTAAGGCCAGTAAAGTTATTTTAATAAGAGAAATCATTGCTATAATATAGAGGATATAAACACAGGAGGTGTTGGGTGTATCAAAGACGCTCTTCTTTGACTCTAAAAATAGCCGTACTTTCTGCAGGTTTGTTTTTTCTTATAAGCAGCCCGTGTTTTGCTTTTTTATATCAGATCAGTATCCTGAATAAGCCCGCCATCAGTAAGCTTTCGGATGGAAAACTCGAGGATACGTATATTGATGTTACCGTTGAGCTTCAGGTCAGCGCACTCTTTCATCAGACATCCGGATTTACGCCCAACGAGTATAACAAGCATAAGAATTTGTTGCGTTATCAAATATATTTAATGCAGGAGATGCAGAAACGCAAGATCGATATTCCCCAATTACCCCGCAGTGATCTTGGTAAATAATGGAAACACTATTCATAAGAACAAAGGAGAAGGCATGCGTATTGCGTATGGTTTTTACAAGAGCCTGTTCGGGGATATCCTGATTGCGGAAACCGGGAAAGGAATTTGTGATTTGAATTTTGTTACCAATAGGCGCAAAGCCGTCCATGATTTTAAATTAAGATGGAAAAATGCGGATCTCGTTGAGAAAAAAGGAAAGCAGGCCGCACAGGTTCAGGATTTCTTCAATAAAAGAGCGGTTCCGCAGCATAAAATTCTTTTGGATATGAAAGGAACGGATTTTCAAATAAAAGTCTGGAAAGCCTTATTGAAAATACCCTCAGGGCAGTTGTTATCCTATGGAGATGTCGCGCGAATGATCGGCAAACCTAAAGCTACCCGTGCCGTTGGAACGGCCATAGGGAAAAATCCGATTGCTTGTGTTATTCCCTGCCATCGCGTGATTAGAAAAACAGGCGAAATCGGGCAGTATCGATGGGGCAGGATAAGAAAATCAAAATTAATCGCTTGGGAATCTGCCTAAAATCCTCACCCCGTGATTCCACGCCCAGCCCGGATGGTTTTCCCAGTCGCCGAAGGCGGCAACTTCCTTAAAATGATCGTCGATATATTTGCCTAACAGGGGACAATAGGTTTCCCCTAAGGTTCCCAATCCCGCTTCCCCGGAACGCGCGCGGTTAGACACCAGGATGGTATTGACGTTTTTGTTTTCAAGTTCGGCAATGATTTTTCTTTCCTGTTCTTCGGGGATGTTGATGTGTTCAAAAAAGATCAGCTGACGCGTGGGACTCGGTTTGTTGCTTAAAAAATAATACAGCGGGTCGTAAGGCACGGCAAAGAATGTTTCATTGTCTTTGAGCTGACCTCGAAGGTATTGTGTTGTTTTCTTGACGGTATCAAACCATCGTATCGGATTGTCCGAAAAGACCTGCCCTTTTTCCAGAGCAAGATACTGCCCGTTGGCCTTCCTTATCCCGACGGTAGTCATGTGATCGGTGTATCTTAGAAGGATGATGCAGAACAAGGAGGAAACGAGTAATACCTGAAGGATTTTCGGAGTACGGCGCATGGCAAAGCCGATAAATAAAAAGACCAGGAATATGCTGAACGGTTTGGCCCAAAACGTCCGGTAAAGGACCGCGCTCGCGAAAAATTCGTGGAGATTGACTACATAAAATACCACAGAGATACTCACGGCAAAGATCATTTTCTTTCTGATTTTTATGTCTGTTTCTTTGAGGAATATTTCGCGCAGGGTTAAAAAAACCGAGCTTAAAAGAAGAAGTCCGAAAATCCGGTTCGGCCAGTTGGCATTGACATTAAAGGCAATGGCGTTCCACCATAAAGGCAGTGTTGTTGTCAAAGAGGCGACGTGGGGATGATCACCGCTTAAGTAAGGAAGACACTGGCGCACGGCATATATCGGCAGTTCTCTAAGGAGAGAAAAATAAACGAGAAATAGCGCCAGCGGAAACAAAGTCATGGCTGTTGCAAAAAAAAGGTTCTTGCTGAAAGAGAACGGAACCTTATTGATTTTATCAATGATAAAGATGCTGGGAATGAATATCAAAAAAGCGGCAAGGCCGAAATTGATTTTGATCAAACACAAAAGAAAGATACTCAGCAATGCCCCGTAAAGATATTTTAGGCGTGGATTTTGAAGATACAAAAAAAGGGCATACACAGCAGCCATGAGCATGGCAATGCCGCCGGCGTGATTGTATGTGAAAAAGAAATCCGGTTGAAACGTCCAGAACCACAGGGCTGCCGTAAAGGCAAAGAGCTGCGGGATAAACAGCGACAAAGACAGGAAGAAAAAAATCCCTGCGGATAAATTCAAAATAAGTTTTCCCAAAAGAACACTTTTAATGCTGACGCCGAAGATTTTTAGAAACAGGCCGTAATAATACGGCATGATCGGGCCGTAAACCCACCAGAAGTCTTTGTAAGGAAGTTGGCCGTCGGAGGCCGCCTTAAAACAATAAAGATCCCGTCCGTGATCACCCTGGGAGACAAGAAACTGGTAGTCGAGGTGGCCGTGCAGCAGGAGAAAACCGCTGATGGCTACCAGAAAGAGGACAAGAGATTTTTTAACATTCATTAAGTTTTCCAAGATGTTTTTATTATATGGTATGATTTTTATTATTTAGTATAATATTCATAAATTCTTATACGCCGAGGGACAGCCATTAAAATCTTTTTATCGTTTTTGATCTGGATATTTTTATTCCGGGACTTTATCTTTGGGAACATCGCGATTAATATGGACACGAGTGCATATTACGCGTTTACCAAATTCGCTTTAAATAATATACAAAACGGCACTATTCCCTTATGGAATCCCTTCGTCAACTTAGGCCGGCCGTATACCTTCCTTGCCCACGACAGCATTGTTAATCCGTTTTTAACGTGTTTTATTATTGCCTTGAAGTATCTGGGATTTAATTATTATCAGGCCTACAGCGGTTTTCTGCTGACATATTATTTTTTAGGAGCGGCCGGGTTTTATTTATTGGCAAAAAGTTTTTTTAAGGACGATTTCCTCGGTTTTTTATCCTATTTCATCCTTCTTTTTTCAGGAATCGGCATCAGCGTTTTTAATCAGGTTAATATGCTTTTGATTTTTGTTCCCTGTGTATGGTTTTTTTATTTTTTGATAAATTTCGGCCGTTCTTTTCAAAAACCGCATTTTATCGGGATGATTTTTTGTGTGATGATTGCGATGAATTCTTATCTCCCATTTTATTTTATTACGCTCTTTCTTGTTTTTACTGTTTGTTTTGTGTGTCTTTATCCGATTCAATCTAAGAAATTTATCACAGGTTTTTTTAACTTTGCCGGGAAAAACGTCAGGACAATTTTCATTGGGTTGATCGCGATACTCATCGCGATGACTCCGCTCTTGTTATACAAAGTCATCGACGCTCAAGGAGAAAGCGTGGCTCCCTTAAGACACTGTAATTCTGTGACCCAGGAAGAGTGTCTTGAGCGTACTCTCCACGGGACATCTGAGATGAACTACACAGAGGCAAGCGGCGGCAGCTTGGGGTGGCGGTTCGGTTTTCATGAGCAGTTTTCCAGTTTGGATAAAACAAATTACGGGCAGGATGGTTTGTTTTATCTGCCTGTTTTTTGTTATCTTATCATAGGCGTTGCTTTTTTTACGGTATTTGATAGGAAGTTAATGTTACTGTGCGCCACGGCCCTGCTTCTTTTTCTTATTGCCATAGCAGATGCATCCTTTTTTTATCTATGTTTATACGACCACCTTTTTTACTTCAAATATTTCAGGAATTTATTTTTCTTCATGGCATTTTTAATGCCTCTTCTTGTCCTCGTCGCGGTAACTCAGTTAAAATCGATTTTGGAATACAAGATTTCTTCAGAAAAAGGCAGGAAAAATGTTCTTGTGACGGTTCTTTTTATGCATCTCGTCTTCTTTTTGTTTCTTGGCGCGAGGGGAAATATTATATGGACTTCTTACGCGACCGTCATCGCCAGCGCGGGCTTTTTTGCTTTACACTTTACCGGGTTATTAAAGAAAAGGAGGATTTATTTCGTGGGCGGACTGCTGTGTTTAATCCTTCTGCAGCCGGTACAATTTTTTGACTTTTACCGACAGAATGCCGTTTCTTTTAAATGTGACGTGCCGTATGAGCATGCTTTTGCGAAATTTCTTTTGAAACGTCCGGAGCATGATCTTAAAAGTGAATGTTCGACGTTCAGGCATGTTCCCGGCTATATTGAATACTGGCACAGCATGATGATGCGGGATTCCTCCGGAAAGATCGGCTTTGCCGCGAATGTGGCAAGGTGGCCGTTTCTGTTGTCCGCGAAATTGGATTCCGGCACATTAATGAATTATTCCAGGAATAAATTAATTTTATATGATGATGTCGCGTTCCTGGATGAGAACAATTTAGAGGAGAGTTTGGGCACATTGGGTGATACTTTACGTGCTAATAAGAATTTGGCTTATATTTCAGAAAGGGACGAAGATCTTCTGGGAGAGAAGAGAGACGGACTTGAGAAACGAAAAAGTTCTCCTCTGATCGTGGCAAGAGAATCAGAACAGGTTCGTGTGCGGGACTTTACTGTTAATTCTTTGAAACTGTCAACCCATTTTGATTCTCCTAAATTCCTGGTTTACAATGACAGTTTTAACAGCCACTGGAAAGTATTTGTTAATGACCGGCAGCAGAAAATTTATCGCGCGAATATGGCTTTCAAGGGGATTTATCTTCCCTCCGGACGAAACAATGTGTCTTTTCAATACAGCCCTCCCGGTGGGGAAGGTGTTTATTATGGTGTTATTATATTTTATTTTCTGTTTCTTATGTATACGCTTTGGGCTTTAAGAAATCAGCGTAAACGCGTGTCGTGACATGATGGATATAAAAGAATTTAAAAAAGTTTCTTTTCTAAATCGCTCGGGGATCCTGTATCTGTTTATTCTGATGGTTGTGTTATCCGCTGTTAATCTTCGATACTTTGAGGAGCAGTATTCTGTGTATCTTAGATGGAAGTTTGCCAACGAGAACCATGAAAATTACAAAGCAGGGGTTCTTTATTATGAAAGTCTGACGAGGCTGTACCCGTCCCGGGCGAAATTTTTCGCTGATCTGAGTGTGTGCTACTATCGATTAGGTGAAACGGATAAGGCTGTGGCGGCTTACGACAAGGCTATTGCCATTGATCCAAGCTATCGTCATGATGGAGAATAATCTTTATGTTAAAAGATCTTAAACAATTTCCCCCGTCGCTGGTTTGCCTATCCTGTCAGGGATGCTGTCGTTTTAAAGATGCAAAGAGTCCCTGGCGGCCGAGAATGGCTGAGGAGGAAAAAGGGCAGGCTTTGGACGAACAGGCCCGCCTGCCGGACAGGCAGGGGTTTATTACGACGGTCCCATCCGGAGAGCAGCATCTTTGCCGTTTTCTGGATTCTGAAACTAATGTGTGCGGAATTTATGGCGGCCGGCCGTTTGAATGCCGACTTTACCCTTTCCTTCTCATGAAGAATGAGGACAAGGCGGTTGTCTGCGCGCATTTAAGTTGTCCTTATGTGCAGGAGCACCTGGATTCGCAAAGGTTTGAAGAATATGTTTGTTATTTGAAAGATTATCTTGGGCAGGAGGAGGTTTCCGGTTTTTTAAAAAGGAATCCTTCTCTCTTTGGTGAATATGACGGATGCAAGAATGAGGTGAAGGAATTGTTCGCGTGGAACTGTTAGATCAAAAACCGTTATTCGACACGTACGCCAAAGAAAATCCTTGTGGCCTTTCCGCTTTTTCATTTGTCAATGTGTTCGCGTGGAAAGAGCACTTTCATTTTCAATTTGAGATCATCAATAATAATCTGTGCATCTTTGCCAAGAATGATTTGGGTATGTTTCTGTACCTTCCTCCTCTCGGGAAGCAGATTCAGGAGAAAACCATTCACGCGTGTTTTGAGTTTATGGATGAGGCCAACGGAGAATCCTGCACGGGATACAGCCGTATTGAGAATGTGACGGCACAACAGCTTTCTTTGTTCCCGCCGGATGAGTTTTCATCTTGCCGGAAAGGGTATGAGTATTGTTATTACCGCCCTGATCTTGTGTCTTTGCAGGGGAATGTTTACAAATCGAAACGGTGGGCGTACAATCATTTTGTGAAACATTACGATTTCCACTACGCGCCTTACGAGGAGGCAATGTTATCGGAATGTCGCGCGTTGTATGCCAGGTGGGCCGTGGAAAGAAAGCAGGCGTGTTCCGATGAAATTTTTGGCCACATGCTTGAGGAAAACCGGGACGTGCATTCCTTAGTTCTGCGTCATGCCAAGGAATTGGGCCTGACCGGCCGGGTTGTGTATGTTGACGGAAAACTTAAGGCCTACACGTTTGGTTATCCTTTGAATGCGGAAACGTTTTGTATTCTTTTTGAGATCGTGGATTTGGATATGAAGGGATTGCCGGTTTACATCTTCAGAGAGTTTTGCGCGGATGCGGCTTTGGAAGGTTTTAAATTTATTAATGTGATGGATGGGTTTGCGATGAAGAATGTCGAGCGGACAAAATTGTCTTTTCGTCCCGGCATCCTGTTTCCCGCTTACACGGTGACGCGAAAACGAGGTTAGGTTGAATAATTCTTTGCAGTGGCAAAGTTTTGATTTTTCAGGGAAGGCTGCGGATCTTTTGGATCTTTTTAAAGAGGAGCCTTTTCTGTTTCTGCTGGAAAGCAGTCTGGAAGATCCGTTAAGAGGCCGGTATTCGTTTCTCGGCTTTGATCCGTTCATGATTTTCCGCAATGAGGGAGGAGATCCTCTCTCTGATTTAAGAAAGCAGTTCGCGAAATACGCTGCAACAGAAACAGCGCAGGACAAGGGTCCGTCTCCTTTTCCCGCCGGGATCATGGGGTTTTTAGGTTATGATTTAGGCTTGTCGGATTCCATCCCCGGGTGTCTTTTCGGATTTTACGATTGCATTTTGACAATAGATCATTTGACCCGTAAACTTCACATCTCCTCGAGCGGTTTACCCGAAAAGAACACGTCCTTAAGGCAAAAGCGGGCCAAGGAACGTTTGCAGGGGATCGTGAAAAGGTTAGAGGGATTTTCTTTTAAAAAAGAGCAGGATGTTTGGAATAACGTGCGATCTCAGGGAAGGCATGGCGTTCTGACGAGTAATTTTACGAAAGAAGGATATTTAAAGGCGGTCAGAAAGGCTTTGGAGTACATCCGCAAAGGGGACATTTATCAGGTCAACCTCGCGCAGCAGTTTTGTTTTGACGCGGCACACGGCCGTGAAATCGATCCGCTGCAGGTTTACGGGCGGTTAAGGGCCTTGTCCCCGTCGTGTTTTTCCGGGTTTTTTGACGGTGAGGATTTTCAAATCATCAGCAGTTCCCCTGAGCGGTTCCTGAGTCTTCAGGGCAACGTCGTCCAAACGCGTCCGATGAAAGGAACCCGGCCTAGGGGGAGGACGGATCTCGAAGACATCGGCAAGAAAAGAGAACTTTTAGAAAGC